>JAEORJ010000140.1 GCA_016840945.1 Candidatus Gerdarchaeota archaeon | reverse complement strand
GACCTTGGTTATCCCTTGAAAAAAGTGGCTAAAATAAATAAATCCATCAGTAAAATCCTGCCTTATTTTTCGATATCGAAATTTGGAGTTTTTAATTTTCAATATGATAATGTACAACAATTCTATATTGAGAATTTACTCGAGTTGCTATCTTGTGATATTAATTTTATCGTGGAAATGGGTGACCTTACTTTTGAAGAGAATAAACTCATTCAAGAACCTGCAAATCTCTTAGGAGAAATAACCTATTCTCTAAATAATAACCAAGTGGTGGATTTAGCAAAGGTTCAGCAATTAAAAGAGTATTTATCCAAAATTAGTGAGAAAGAGATACATATTTGGCGCAAAATCTTCCAAGGATCGACTAGATTATCTAAATCCATTTCCCGTATGATGCGGTTTGCTAATGATTTTGAAGAATACCAACATGGCATTATGAGCTCCTATCTATTGATGAAGATATTAAATTCATTTACTAATATTCAAATTGAATATAGCAATCCCAATGAGCTTTCCACAGAAGACATGGATGTTGCTTTAATTTACTCGAAACTTCGGATATTACAAGCAATGGCTAATCACACAAGCCCTGGATATAAAATTAGACAATTGGATGATTACTCATCAATATTACTTTTTGTGGATGAGTTAGAAGAATTTTCCAGAATCTCGAGAGCAAATCAATATCGACAATTCATAAATGAGTTTTGTAAGACAGAATTAGATTATATTGATGATTTGTTCTGCGTTGATTTTATTTTTGATGATGTAAATGTTGATGGATTAAACCCAGAAATATCATTCAAAGATAAAGCAAAGAAATTCCTTAATATTTTTAATATTCCTGAATTAGCACCAGAATTTAAAATCAGATTTAGGTGTATTGGTCGATTACCACAAAATAAAAACATCTATGAATTGTCTATTGCTCGAGAGCATTTTGAGATTAAAATTAATGAAAAGAAGATTGATACTATAAATTATCTTGGGACAAAAGAAGCAATAGAATATTAATTACTAATCGTTTTGGTGAGTAATAATCATTATTGAATATACAAATTAACGCATTGAAAAATGTAGAATTATAAATTGCTATTATGCAAATCATTTTCAGATATTTTTGCTGCTTCTGTAATAGTTGGTGGTTCAGCTTTAGGATAGATATTATGGTTATAGAAAAATTCGATACAAAATGAATTATTTTGAAATAATGTTATAGGTGTTTTTCGACGCCAAATACGATTATTATACTTATCTTCAACACTACCAGTATAGCAGTACGATAGATAAGCTAATTCCATATCATTAAATTCTTTGAAAGCTTCATGAACAACGCAACGATTGGTTTTCATATATGCTTTATTTTCATCATAAATTACTACACTAAAATCCTGGCTGCCAATTTTTCCCCAATTATCTAATTCTTCATCACTAAATTTTTCGTTTATTGGTTTGAAAATTTCTTTCTTTAGATTTTGAATACGATCAATAGTAACTTTTTCAACGAATTTCTTCCACAGACTAATACCTTCTTCTCTCCCTAATATGTTAACCAATGCTTTTACTCTAAGAAAAGAAATGTGAAATCTTGTACCCATTTCATTGAGTAATGATACCTTCCACTTTTCTTGTTTATTTTGAAAGTCATTTGTTAATTGTAAACGCTTGCAAGAGGAACTAAAAATGAGTTTTATTAGATTAGGATATTCATTAAGAAAGATAAAATCTTGAGTGAGATTATCTAAATTGATTATTTGTTCATCTATTCTATAATCTTTGATTTCTTGTGTAAATAATTTTTCAAGTTCCAAGATGTACTTTTCAAGGATATCTGAATTCATTTCCTTTAGATATTTAATCATGGAATTAATTCTAGAAAAACCTTGAATGAGTATTTCTTGAGGATTCACTTCTGTTATTGCTTGAGGATTATAATAAGTTTGATGAACTATCTTCATAATAAGTCACTCAATATCCTAATTAGAATTTATTTGATCTTATTTTAAAGAGATAGAATATATTAGAATAATCGTAGGTCTTGGTGATTTAAATAAATTAAAGAATAATTTTTGATTTAATTTCAAAAGAAATGCTTTAAATAAAAAAACGCCAAATACCCTTAATGAGAGAAGTTATGGATTAAGGAGTCACTTAGGATTGAGATGTGCTTTTTGTGAACAGGAAATACAATCTGAACAAAAGACAATGCAATGCCCACATTGTTCAGCACTTTTTCATGAGGATCATTACTTCGAATGGACTAAAACTGAAAATCACTGCCCAATTTGTAATGAGAAATTAAAGATTATTAAAAGGCCAAGAAGGAAAAACAAAGATTCATTTAATGTTAAAAATGATGATGATGGTCATAGAAACAAAAAAATCAAAAATAAATATAATAAAACTTGGCCAGATCCTACTGGTTATATTTATTGTTTAATGTATTTAATACCTCTCTGCTTAACTGGACTAATACTTCAAGTGATGGAAGATGCAACAAAATATCTTAGCCTAGGTTGGACATTTTTCATTTTATCATTAGTTACTTTCAGTATGCTAATGGTTATTAATTATCGATATTATGGAATATTTGCTATGAAATGGAAAGTAATTGAATTCCAAGAAGAAGGATTAGAGATAAAAGGCACCTTTAAATCAGAAAAAATATTTCTAACAATTTCTGATATTTCTGAAATTAAAATCAGCAAAAGTAAACCTAAACATGGTGATAAAAGAAGGGAAATAAATCTTTACATGATAATAAAGGATAACGATGATAAAAGCTATAATTTTCTAAAAATACAACAAGGTAGTTATTCGAAAGTAAAAGCATTTACTGAAAATTTGATTTCTTATGTTCATCAAAGATATGGTTTTGAAATAGCATTTGATGATCTATATTTCCAAAAAAAGAGAAAACTAAGAGTTATTCTATTAACAATACTAAATATCCTCTTTGGTATATTAGTAATTTTAGCCCTGGTGTTTTCATTTTTGTCTATAAGTATTCCACATTAAAAATTGATTCATATAACAAGTGATATTCTGTAATCTGTTAATAATAGCAAAGAAAGTCCAAAGTTTTTTTGGATACATTAATCCTTACTCTGAGAATGCTTCTTCTTGCCACTCAAGGCTTTGATGAACAAAATATTGATTGTAGAGAGAAGCGTATTTTCCTTCTTGTTTTAAAAGTTCATCATGAGTTCCTTCTTCAACTATTTCGCCATGATCCATAACAATAATGCGATCAGCATTGACAATGGTGCTTAAACGATGAGCGACAATTATAGCTGTTCGATCTTCAAGGATTTTTTCTAGAGCTTCTTGAATCATTGCTTCAGTGTAAGCATCCACACTCGAGGTTGCTTCATCTAGTATGAGGATTTTAGGATTAGTGAGTATTGCTCGAGCAAAACTTAACAATTGTCTTTGCCCAACTGAAAGGTCTCGTCCTCTATCACCAATTATCGTTTCTAATCCATCAGGTAGCCTACGAATAAAATCACTCGCTTGAACAATATCCAAAACTTGCCAGATATCTTCATCTGTAACATTCTCTCTTCCATAACGAATATTCTCTTTTATGGTACCTGGGAATAAATAGACATCTTGTTCTACTTTACCGAATTGTTTTCTAAAAGAATCTAAAGTATAGTTTCGAATACTCTGACCATCGATTAGGATATCTCCTCCTTGATATTCATAATAGCGCGAAAGTAACGAGACAAGTGAGGTTTTACCTGAACCAGTGTGACCTACTATTGCAAGTTTCTCTCCTCTGCTAATTGAGAGATTTAGATTTTCAAATACGATATTATCTTTATCGTACCAGAATTTAACATTCATAAATTGAATATTCTTATTGATTTCCTCTAAAGGTTGAGCATCTGGTTCTTGTTGAACGATTGGTTTGCTGTCGAAAATAGTAACAATACGTTCAAAGGCAGCCATACCAGCACTTAATTCGGGAAAGAATTGAGCTAACTGTAACACCGGTCTGAAGAATATTTCAAGGTAAAAAATATACATGACCATGATATCAAGAGAGACATTCGTATCTATACCAAAATAAAGCACTAAACTGATGATGAGTGCAGTAATGGTATTAAGCAAAGGTCTCCAGAAATGGGTAGTAGCAGTTAACCGCATCCATGAACGGAAATAATTTTTGTTTATATCCTCAAATTGATGAGAAATATTGCCTTCTTGACCAAAACTCTTGGATACTTGAATGCCTTCGATAGCTTCAACCATAGCTGAATTAACGCTACTAATGGCTTCACGATATGATTTACTGACTCGTTTAGATAAACCACGTAAAGAAAACATCAATACAAATAATATTGGAATAGCTGCCACAGTAATTAAAGCAAGAATGTAATTGTAATAGAAAAGTATACCCAAGGTGCTGAAACTAATGATAATGCTGCCTATGGTATTACTAATGAGTATAGCAGTTTCGCTGAAATCTAAGGTATCATTTACAATTATACTGTTAAGTTTTCCACTCATATGAGTATCAAAGAAAGTCATATCTTGTTCTTGTAATTTTTTAAATAAATCCAAACGCATATCCTCTAAAAAGAATGGAATATATTTGCCTGTTTGTACTTGTTGTAAAGAGAATCCTATCCAATTTAATAAATATAAAAGGAAATAAGCTGATGCTGCTACAAGAACATAAACGATGCTTGGTGAACCACCTTCAAATTCTTTTACAACATAGCGTAATAATTGAGGGGTGATTACAGCAATTATTGCTTGGATAATTATTAGAATAGCAATGAATAAAATATTCCTTTTATAAGGAGCCAATCGTTTGATATACCTTTTGAATAACTCTCTATCGCTGTAACTGCGTTCTTCTTTATCTCTCATAGCACTTCTGTATAATCCCATCTAGTTTCCCCCCTTACTTATTTTTGCTTCAGCTAATTGCATACCAAAGACTTTTCGATAGTCCGGAGAACTTTTTAACAAGGTGTTGTGTTTTCCTTGGGCAATAATTTCACCATCCTTCATTACGAGAATTAAATCGGATGTTCGAATTGTATGTAACCGGTGAGTTATTATCAACGTTGTTCTGTTCTCCAAGATATTTTTAATTGCTATACCAATCTTTTCCTCTGTTTCACTATCAATAGCACTCATTGAATCATCAAGGATCAAAACATCAGGATTAGTTAGAAAAGCACGAGCTATAGCCACCCGCTGTTTTTCTCCGCCTGAAAGAGTGGTACCTCTTTCACCTACAATTGTGTCATAATCCTTATCAAAGGTGGTTATAAAATCATGAGCTTGAGCTAGTTTAGCTACTTCTATTACTCTCTCTTTTGATGCTTCTGGAGAACCAAATTTAATATTCTCAGCGATAGTTTGCGAGAATAGATAGATATCTTGTTCTATTAAGGACACTCTTTGACGAACCATATCTAAAGGATAATCCTGAATTGGTTTTCCATCAAGTAAAATTATTCCTTCCTGAGGGTCATATAACCGTAATAGAAGCTTAGCTATGGTTGTCTTCCCACAACCAGTTGGACCTACTAACGCTACGCGTTGATTTGGTGCTATTTTAAAATTCAGATTTTTCAGAACTTGGACATTTTTATGATTTCCATTATTATATGAAAAAGAGACATTTTGAAATTCAATAGCACCTTTGAAAGTACTAGTATAATTTATTTTTTCAGCTGGTAAAAGCTCTACTCTACCTTTTGAAATCACTTGGAATAATCTCTCACTTGCACCAAAACCTCTAATCATATCTCTAGTAGCCCAAAAAATCATATTTGTGGGATCAATGAGAGCTGTTAATAGTAAAAGAACTGCAGATATGGCACCTATAGTTAAATCAGTATAAATAATCAAGAGAGTACCGGAAAGTAATGAACCACCAATTGCTCCAAAAATAAACAATAAGGGATAAAAGCGTGCTTGTATCCTAATTTCTCCTAATCGATTTTCTCTGAACGCTTGAACTGATTTCTTAAATTTATTATACTCAAAATCTTCAGCACAAAAAGCTTTTGCAACTTGGGCACTATTCAAACTCTCTTGTAAAGAAACCGTTACATCTGCATGTTTTGTTAAAGATTGTTTTGAGTATGGAACCAAAAGCTTTCGATAGCGCAAAACAAAATACATATAGGGAATCAAAAAAGGTATTAGAAGAAGACCAATGATATAATTAAGAAGAAGAACTTGCACAAATGTGATGATCGTTTGCGCAAAAGGATAAATGTAGAACGAACCATGAGCAATAAACGTATTAACTACCCTCAAATCATTTGTTGCTAATGCTTGTAAATCACCTGTTTTTATACCATCATGAAAACTGAGAGGTTTATTTTGAACATTTTCAAAGAATTCCCTACGCATAGATTGTTCAGTCTTTGAACCTAATTGGTGTCCAATCATCCAAGTAGCATATTCAACAAAATTTCTAAGTAAATAAATACCTATTAGGGTTAATATTAGGGTTATAAGGGTCATATTAAATTGTCTGAAAAACATGTTTACAATATATTCCCCTCCAATAACAGAGTTTATTATATCACCAATGTAAAGAGGAATTGTTGTTCGTAAATAGCATACTGCGATAATCCCTATGAAATTTAACGTAAAAAGCATTTTATGATTTAATATATGAACAAATAACCATCTAACATATTTATTTTGTTCTTTTGCTTTTGTACGCTTTGGCATAAACTTTCCTCAATTTAAGATATCATTAAGAATGAATCACTATTTTAAAAGTTTTTGAATATTTAATTTATTTTTAATAGTGTCTTTGCTGATATTATATAAAACTAAAAATAAGATTTAAGTTGATTTTTAGTTTTAAATTTTATAGGATTTTTTTATGATATTTGACTGAATAACTAATTCTTCTCTTCAGGGTAGAGAGAAAATAATAGTTCAGCTGTTCCATCTGCTTCTTTTTCTCTTTTGAGAAATTTGAGATTAAAATAAAGCTCTTTGATTTTCATTTTTGATAGAAAACGATGTTTTGGATCTTTTTGAGCTAATGTAATGAGCGGTGGTACAGGATTATCTAAACGATTCATCTTAATGTTGTCATAATAGAAATATTTGTCATAGAATATTACTGCTCGCTCATCATTAGCGAAGAAAATATTGTTATTATATTCTGTTAAGATTTCACCTTTATTATTTAATAAAATCTTCAGATGACCATTATCAATATTAACTGCAAAATAAAGTGGGTCACCTAAATAAGTACCTGAATATAATCCTACAAATTTTTCCCAAGAGCTTTTATTTTCACCAAAAACCTCTTCCACAATTGGTTTTTGATAATCTAATCTTCGAACAACTCCTTCAGGAAGTAAAACATCAGCTGCAAAAGGTTTGTTTTGATCATCAAGAAGAAATTTTATTCCAATGGAAATATCAGTACTGAATTCTGTTTCACTGTGACTATATAATGGAATTTCCTTACCTTGGAAAATTACAATAGGTTTATTATCGGTGATTTTGAATACAAAACTACCACCTGTTATGGAATATAATCCTTCTAATTTTCGCAATACATTACTATCAACGGTAATTTTAGGTTTAGGTATAAAAGATTCAAGGGTAAGAATTTGAGGAGCAGGTATTTCTGCACCTTTATATTTCAAAAGTGAATGTAATGCACTGCTGCCAATTTTCAATGCTATTTGTGAAGGGTAAGAGTTTGTGAGAATTATTACACCAATCTTATACACCATATTCCAAGCTATATAAGCATTAAATCCATACCCCCCTCCTTCATGACAACGAATTTCTAAACCATCTATTATTTCTTTATCAACATATAACCCAAGACCATAGTATTTCTTTGCTTCTCTTGTATCAAATTGCATTTTAGCCATTTCATCTAACAAATCTTTTTTGATAAGAACCTCCCCATCAATTGTTCCTTCATTCAAAAGAAATTGTACAAATCGTGACATATCTTTGATTGAAATAAATTGTCCCCCAGCACCATAAAAAATCATATTAGAATATTCAGCTATACGCCCTGAATTATAACCAATTGCGCGATTTTTGTTTTTTAAACTAGCTTTTTTACCATAGACCAAAGATGTTATCTCTAATGGCTTACAAATCTCTTGATTAATATATTCAGGAAAATTTAATCCACTTACTTTCTCAAGGCCATATGCAGCTAAAGACATTCCAAGATTTGAATAAAGGAATCTATCGCCAACAGGATAGCGCAACCATGTATCTGAAATACTACGAATATATTCAATCCATGTAGGTTCTGTTTGATCATATTCCCCACCAACTTTTGATCGATGTGTAAAACCTGCATAATGTGCTAATAAGTGCCTAAAAGTTATTTTTTCAACTTGTGGATCACCATATCTACTATTAACTGTGAACTCAGGATAATAATCCAGTAATTTATCATCGAGAGAAATCAATCCTTTGGTAACTGCTCGCATAAATCCTACAGTTGTAAATACTTTACCTATAGATTGAATGCTGAAAATAGTATTAGGATTAATTTTGTTCTTTGTTTCTAGATCAGTAAAACCAAAACACTCTAACCACAAAATATCCCTCTCATCAACAAGTGAAATTGCTAATCCCGGAATTTTATTCTCATTGATTGTTTTCTCGATATCATTTCTCAATTCGCCAATAAAATCTCTAATCTCTGTCATATATAAATTAGGCAAAATTATCTTTATAAAACGGACACACAATATGAGAACACAAAATGTTACCTATATTTTATTGAATTACATTGAAGTAAATAGCAATTTGTGTTATTTTTAAGACTGTTAAGATGGTTTAAAAAAATGCTGTGATTGATATATTCATAATTTGATATCAGAGGGAGAGATTATATTGGAGGAGTTGTCAAGATGAGTAATAAAATTAAATTCAATTCAATTTTTTTAATATTGTTTTTATTGAATGTTATCTTAATTGGCATAGAAACAAAAGCAAATACAAGTACAGAAAATACTTGCCCTCTTAATATCGAATTTTCTACTTTGATAGGGGGAAATGGAGAAGATGGAACAGGGAATATAGTGTTAGATACAGAAGGAAATATTTTAATGGCTACTAAAACCGATTCCACAGATTTTCCTCTAGTAAATCCATATCAGATCTCTAATAATGGACTTGATGATGGAATAATATTCAAGTTTAGTTCTGATGGGCAAGAACTTCTTTATTCTACATATTTTGGTGGGAGCGGTAATGATATTGTTTTTGATGTTGCACTTGATAGTGAAGGTAATATAATAATCACAGGAACAACAGATAGTGCTGATTTTCCAATGAAGAATGCTTTAAATGATACAAAAAGCGCTAGCGAAAGAGATGTTTTTCTCTCGAAATTTAGTGCAGACGGTCAAGAGCTTTTGTTTTCAACTTATATTTGCGGTACTAATAATTGGGTAGCTAGTCTAGCATTAGATTCTTCAGATAATATTTATCTTATGGGTAGTACTGAATCTGAAACGCTACAGGCAACAATAGGCACTTATCAACCAACAATTAAGAATTCAACTGATGCCTTTTTGACCAAAATGAGTAGTGATGGTCAAACAGTATTTTACTCAACTTATTTTGGTGGAAATGATTTTGATAATATTAGAAGTATGAACCTTGATTCAGATAACAATGTTATCTTCTGTGGTTATACTAGCTCTGAAGACTTACCCCTTGTTAATAACTTTCAAAATAAAAGCGTTAGTACTTATGATAACTATATAGCAAAGATTAGTTCAGATGGAACCAACTTACTCTTTAGCAGTTATTTTGGGGGGAACAGACAATGGGGATTAGCTAAATTAATTGTAGATAGTAATGATGATATAATATATATTGGTGAAACCAATTCAGTAGATTTTCCGATTTTAAATGCATTTCAATCATCATATGGTGGAGGAGAAACAGATGGTTTTGTATCCAAAATAGATGGCGAAGATTACACTCTACAGTTTGCTACTTTTCTAGGAGGAGTCGGTTATGAAGGCGCCCATGGAGTTATAATTGATAATTATAATGATTTAGTTATAACAGGAACGACTGGGTCAACAGATTTTCCAACTCTTAATAAATATCAAAATTACAAAGGTAGTTTGGATGTATTTATTGTTAAGATGTCAGATGAAGGTCAATTAAAACAAATAGCAACTTTCTTTGGTGGATACGGATCGGATTATTCTTTAGGGATAATTTTGGAACCTATTACAAATAGCATTTTTATGGGTGGTCATACTAGTTCTAGCACCTTTCCTTTAGTAAATCCTTATCAAGATGTCTATAAAGGAGGCGATTTTGATACCTTTATTTGTAAATTCTCGTTGAATGAAACAACTACTAATATTGGAATCAATGGTGTTTTTATTTGTTCATTTTTATTCTTCATACTCATTCTATCAACATTTTATTCTAAGTTTAAAAGAAAGTCATCAAATAGATGATATAATCATAAAACCACTGAATGCTGAAAAGAAAATATTAATCAGGTATTCTTTCAAGATAAACCCATATAGGCAATAACTTTATTAAAAGAATTTGAGAAGAAAATAATGGTGATATCCATGAGGGATCATGAAATGGCTTATCATACTTCGACTTTCTCGACTTGTTAATTATTATAAAACTGATAATGATCCCAATAATAGTAAATTAACTATTCTTAACAACCTTTACCCCAAATTAACAGTGGAAGCTGTAGTTATTTTTGAAATTATTATTTCAGGATTATTTGGTATAAGGTGCACTAAACAAAGAGGTGTAATAAAAAATGAGTGAAAATAAATGGATTGTAACAGCTGCTTGGCCATATGTGAATTCGGTTCCTCATCTTGGAACCTTCTTGCATCTTCTTAGTGGAGATGTTATTACAAGATATTTGAAATTACGACAGAAAGAAGTTGTTTATGTAAGCGGTTCTGATGCACATGGCACACCTATTGTTGTAGCAGCAGAACGAGAAGGATTAACTCCTCATGAGCTATCGCTGAAGTACCATAAAATTGTTTTAGAGTTGTTGGAAAAATGGAACATAGAATTTGATAAATATACTATAACAAGTAATGAAAATCATATTTCGTTTGTACAAGATTTCCACAAGAAAATCCATGAAAATGGTTTTTACAAGCTTCAAGACTCAGAACAATTTTATTGTAATTCTTGCAAGAGAGTCCTAACAGATCGGTTTGTAGAAGGAACATGCCCTAAATGTGGTCATGTAGGATCTCGGGGTGATCAATGTAATAATCCTGATTGTGAAACTATTCTCAAACCTGTTGATTTAATTAATCCTTATTGTGCTACTTGTAAGAAATCACCGGTATTAAAAAACACCAAACATTGGTATTTTGATTTACCAAGGTTATCTGAAGAGATACGACGATTTATCGATGATAATAATCAAATTCCTTTATTTGCCAAACAAAAAATCCTAAGTTTGATTGATGAAGGGTTGGTTGAAAGACCTATCTCTCGAGATATGAGTTGGGGGATAAATATTGGACCAATTTTTGGCGAAGAATTTTCTGATAAAGTCCTCTATGTCTGGTTTGAAAATGTTCTCGGTTATGTTAGTACTGTTAATCATATAGCAAATGAAAATAATCAACTAGACTATTACAAGAAATTCTGGTTAGATAAAGAAACAAAGACAGTCTTTTGTTTAGGTAAGGATAATATTATCTTCCATGCATTATTATTCCCTGCTTTGCTATTAGCTAATGGTGACTCTTATCCATTACCCCATTCAATATCAGCAACCAATTTTCTTGTGTTCAAAGAAGGACCATTCTCCAAATCGTCCGGGATAGGTATTTGGAGTGATGAAGCAGTGGAATTGCTACCAACTGATTATTGGCGCTATTATCTGATCGCTAATAGACCTGAATTGAAAGATTTAATCTTTGATTGGGATGAGTTTGCTATAAGCATTAACAAGGATTTGAATGATGTTTTAGGGAACTTTATCAACAGAACACTATCATTCATCAATAAACAGTTCGATTCAAAAATTCCAGAACGACATACATTAGATGATGTAGAGATTGAACTACTACAATCTATTGAAATGAAAATTAACGAGTATAAAGAAGCAATGAATAACTTCTCTCTAAAAAATGCTGCAGAATGTGCTATTGATATAGCTCGTTTAGGCAATCAATATTTTTCAAACTCTGAGCCATGGCACACGAAAAAAACTGATCTTGAAAAGACTGCAACCATCCTTAATTTATCTGCAAAAATAGTTGAAATATTAGCAGTACTATTCTGGCCTATTATTCCTTCAACATCAGAGAAATTATGGGAAGAATTAGGGTATGATAGGTTAATAATTGAATATAATCTTGATGAATTATCATTGAGAGACACTCTAAAAGGGCAAGTGATATCAAAAGTGAAGCCATTCTTTTCAAAAGTTAATGCTAAAACACTTGAAAAGAAGTTAAAGGATTATAGAGCTGCAAAATGAGAAATACTTTAGCTGGAATTATTGGAAAAAAAATACTGAAATAGGAATTGTTTATACAGATTCCTATTTTGGATTATCTTAGTTAAAAATAGAAAAATATCAGTAAAGAATAACTTGATTTATTATTCACTTTTGATAAGGCATTTTTCGATTTCACATATGTACATTCGATGAAAATCATTATCTTTGTAGATATCATCTCTTATTTCAGACACAAAGTTCTCATTGGCAATATCATGGTGATAGAGTTTTTTACATATGAGTACCATACGTGACTCTTCAAAATAGATTGTTTTTGAATCATCTATTGGTGTAAGATCAACTTCCTTCATTTTATTGATTTCACGAGCAGATTTTGATCCAAGTAAATTAAGCACTGGTTTATAGTCTTCAGTAAAGAAGCCAATGCTAAAATGGTCATTTTTTTCAAGGAACTGATAGGTATAACGACTTTGTCGAACAAAGATAAAACAAACAGGTTTATACCATAAAATACCTAAACCCCCCCAGGAGGCAGTCATCATATTATAGTGCTCCTTTGAACCTGAGGTTATAAGCATCCATTCTCTTCCAATTAATTTAATAACATTAGTTGTTATTTCTCTTGGGTGTATTTCTATAAATGACATAAATAATGTTTTTTATTAACTTCTTTAAAATTAATCAACAATCTGGTTTTCTAATTATTCCTAAAAAACTACTCTAAGTTTGCAGTGAGGATCACCTTTTGTAATAGCTTCATCAATGATAACTTCAACAGATTTCCCAGTTGCTGCTTTGAGTAGTTCTTTCACCCAACCTCGAGAGCAATAACAAATAGTGGGTGAAATCTCACCTGGTGGAATCTTCCCAATTATAGGGCATCCGCAATCTTCCCAGATAAAAGCTACTTCATCATCAGAAACATGTAAGCTAGGATAGATAACACTTAATCGCTTTAGAAAATCGTTCATATCATTTGATTCTTGATAGGCTTTTTTAGCATCTTGAATAAGTTCTACACGTCTATCTTGTATGCATTTTCGCCCACATTCTTCTAGTAAGATAATCTTCTTTTCTGATTCAAGATGTTCATCAAATCCTTCCATCAAATGAATCATCATTTTCTCATATTGTTCCATAATTTCTACTCCTATCAATGAATTATTTTTATGACTTTTTAAGAATTGATTAGTTATTGTTGTATAATAATTCTTAGAAATTAAAAAATCTATCAAAATACCTTAGTTAAATTTTCATTTTACTTTATGTATAGCTAAGGAGAAGGAAATAATTCATTTTCAAAAAAAGTTAGCAACTCTAACATTCTTTTCTCGAGATAGCTATAGTCTGGGCCATTTAATGATTTGCTAATCTTTTTAGCTTCTCTATAGTAAATCTTAGTGGCTTGTTTAATAGCTTTGAAAAGTACATCTTTGTTTAATGATAAATTGAGTAATCCTTCCAAATCTTTTAGTAATGATGATGGTAATTTTTCAGTTTCTTGGTAACTTTTTACTCTAAGCTTTTCTGGTAAACTAGCAATATTGACTATATCATTTCTTATAGTTTCAATTTCAAATAATGCTTGCCAATAATTACCTCGAGCAAGTGCAATTAAAGCTTGATTGATATAGTACCAACTACCACTAACGGTATGTGTGAATTTAGCTAGCAAATCTTCTTCTTTTTGTAGCCGTTCCCAACTAGTAGTCATAATTTCATCTAACTTACCAGTGGCATCATAAAGTACTTGCCAATTTTTCCTATGGGGGTATAGTTTGCTCTCTGGTTGAAAACCCATATCAATTTCAATATAATTTTCTAGAAAGAAGCCTTCTAAACGACTTGTTGGTGAATGTATTACTTCAAAGGAATGAATTATTCT
>JAEORJ010000139.1 GCA_016840945.1 Candidatus Gerdarchaeota archaeon | reverse complement strand
TCAATTACTTAAACTCATTTATTTCTAAACCAAATTTTTTAGCTTTTCTTACACCTAGGTAAAAGAATCTTCTGAAATTTGCTTGATTAATAATTTGTCCACCAATCGTTTGGATTTTCTCTTTCATATATTCAAGATTTTTTCTACCACTAAAACGAGCAGTTGCAAAGATAATGACATTTTTACCACTTAGATCAGCTAAACGTTTTAAAATCTCATTAAAGGTACCAGGAGGTTTTGAACCATATGTAGGCATTCCAAATAGGAGTAAATCATACGCAGCTGCGTTAAGTGTGCTTAATTCAGCTTCAATTGCTGAAAAATCTCCTTTCTCAAATTTATCAAATTGCTTTATTTTTTCGATAAATTTACCTTTTAATTCAACTGGAAAATAAACCACTTCATAATTTGTTAATCCAGTACCTATTGCTAAGGCTGTTCTCTTCGTCCTTCCACTCATTGTATAATAGATAATTAAAGCTTTCATAATGAGGATTTATTTCGAATTAAAATTTATAATTTTTTTTGCTTTTTTTCATTGTGTGAAAAGTCACCAACTCTTCAATACTCTTAAATATAGCAAAGGAATTACCTCGTGATTTGGGGGAGTTATATGAAAATTGGTATTATCATCTGTGGTCGTTATAGCTCTTGTGATGGGGCAAAATGTTTTCGTGCTGTTAATAATCGAGAAGGGGCATTTAAACGATATCCAAAGGAAGAACCTTTAGAGGTTGTAGCCTATACAAGTTGTGGAGGATGCCCGGGAGGTAATTTTGAAGCTTCCATTTGTGGAATGAAAAAACATGGTGCAGAAGCAATTCATTTTGCTACAGGATTATTAGCAGGTTATCCCCCTTGCAAATATTTACCAACCCATATTAAATTTGTAGAAGAACAAACAGGCTTACCAGTAATTGTTGGGACACATCCAATGCCAACCAATTATATCACCATGCATGAAAAAGTAGGTGATTGGACGACCTATCATTGGGAATTAATGAAGAAATTTGATCTCCTTGTTCCTGAAGAAACTGACAAGTATGATTCATCAAAAGATTCGTATGTACAATTATTAAAAAAGGAATTAACAATCAAAAATTAAAGTGAAAAAACAATCATTTGTAATAATTTTTAATTTTTCATGAAATTTCTTTAAGCTTCTCTTTTATGTGACCAATGAGGATTATCACTTGTTCTTATATAGAAACGAATTAATTTCTCCCTTAGATTCTCAATTATTTCTTTGTATTTCAAATCATTTATGAGATTATTTAATTCATTGGGATCATCTTTAAGGTTATACAACTCCTCTCCTTGATTTTTCACACTTCTCATTACTAGTTTCCATTCAAGTGTTCTAATTATTTGGGTTCGACAGACAATTTCTGGCATTGTCTTTTGCATTTCAATTTTATTGAAATAAATTCCAATATAGGGATGTTCTTCTGAACTTAGAATATGTTCGAAACATTGTGGTTCTCGAGTATCATAACCACCTGCTGCAAATACCTCGTCTCTATGTTGTGAGACTTCATTTTTAATTATCGGGATAAGCGATTTACCAAAATGAGTATAGTTGGTATCAATTTTAGCAATTTCTAGGATGGTTGGGAAAATATCAATTGTTTGGGTTAGTCCATTGATTATATTAACTGGGGGGGTTAATCCTGGAATTTTCACTATTAGTGGAACATGAATGAGACTATCATGCATTCCTGTTGCCCACTTCTCAGTTAACTTGTAATCACCTGCGTAATCACCATGGTCTGATGAAAAGAAAAAGGCTGTATTATCATACATATCTATTTCTTTGAATTTACTGATAATTTTACCAATTAAATCATCTAGTTTAGTAATCATCCCGTAATAGGTTGCCCTAATTTCCTTGAAATCATCATTTTTAAGCTCATTTAATCGATACCGTTCATGCAGTAATTTCATAAATTTAGGTTTATCATCAAAATTAGTGGTTATAGGATTTGGTATTGATTTCCGGTCGTACATAGAAAAATATGGGTCCTCTATAGTATAAGGGGGATGAGGTGACCAAAAAGCAATGTAAAGACAAAGTGGTTTTCTTCGTCTCTTATTATGTCTTGATCCCAGATATTTTAGTGTTCTTTCAGTAAGCATTTCATCAGGATCATATTCAGCTTGTAACTTAGTTTTTTCACCAAAATAAAATGAATTTCTGTGTGGATCATCCATGGAAAATGGATTATTTTTGAAATAAGGTTTCATTATTTCAAAAATCTTAGATTCCAACATTGAATATTTTTTCAAAACATAAATTCTAAATGCTTCCCAAAGAAGTTTGATTTTTGTTTTTAAAGGTAATTTAAAGATAACTCTTTTTACTAGAGTTCTCATATGAGTGATTCTTTTATGGATACTCTGCTTACCAGTCTCTTTTTGGAATAAATCATTCCTTCCAACCCAAACCACCTCATAGCCATTATTTTTTAATATTTTGAGGAGATTTTCTTCATTTGGTTGTAGTAATTGGAATAAACTTCTATGACCACTAGTATGAACATATTGCCCAGTAAAAATACCACATCGGGAAGGGCCACAAATTGGACTGATGGAATAATTCTCAGAAAAAATTACTCCACCATCTTCTTTAAGTGATTGAAGATTCGGTGTTTTTACATTCAAATTGTTTATAGTATCTCCACGCATTTCATCAGCTAAAATTAATACTATATTGGGGCGTTTGGTCATAGTCTAAACATATTTTATTATAAATATAATTCTTACTGAGAACTATCATCTATAGTGGAAAAACTAATAATGTAATAGTACTATTTTGGTCAAGTAAAATGAATGATTGTGCTGTATGGACTCAAACATTTGAAGAGAAAATATAGTTGGTTTTATGATGAATAAACAAACTCAATTCCAATTACTAATAAAACCTGCATCAGCTGATTGCAATCTCAGGTGCAAGTATTGTTTCTATCTAGAGCATTTGGATCCAGCTCAAAAGAAAACTCGAATGTCAGATGAAGTATTGAACACATTGATTGCTAAATACATGGAAACAGAGCAATCAAACTATACGTTCATTTGGCAAGGTGGGGAGCCAACATTAATGGGATTGGAGTTTTTCAAAAAAGTAGTACAAATACAGCAAAAATATGGTCGAAGTGGTTCGATTGTAACAAATGTTCTTCAAACCAATGGGATATTAATTGATGATGAATTAGCTGCGTTTTTCAGACAATACAATTTCTTGTTAGGAGTGAGTCTTGATGGTCCTGCAAATATTCATGATCACTACAGAAAAACTATTGGTAATAAGCCAACACAAACACAAGTTTTACGCGGAATAGAAACACTTAGAAGAAATAATGTTAATTTTAACATCCTTACAATGGTAACAAACTATAATGTAAAAAAACCAGTTGAGATTTATCACTACTTGAAAAATGAAGGATTCAATTACCATCAATACATTCCTTGTGTTGAATTCGATCAAAATAATCAATTACAACATTATTCGATTTCGGGTGAAGAATGGGGAAATTTTCTAATTAATATTTTTAATGAATGGATGAATGGTGATACCAAAACTATCTCTATAAGACTTTTTGATTCTATTTTAGAGTATCTGGTTAATGGGAGAGTAAACGCTTGTCAGATGGGTGTTAATTGTTGCAAATATCTGGTAGTTGAATACAATGGTGATATCTATCCCTGTGATTTCTTTGTTAAAGAAGAGCTAAATTTAGGGAATATTATAATTGATAATTGGAAAGATTTACTACATTCTGCTAAATATTCACAGTTCGGAGAGAAAAAAGCGCAATGGAATAAGTTATGTCAAACTTGTTCTTTTTTGGACATCTGTCATGGTGACTGTCAGAAAAATCGATGGGTGAAGGATGGGTTATCACCAAAAACATTGAGTGTTTTATGCAAAGGATGGAAGTTGTTCTTTACTCATTCAATGCCATATTTTTCAGATATTGCTAAAAAATTCTTGACTGATAATTTGAGAATTGTTTAATAGTATTTATCTTTGAAAATTTCGTAAAGAACATTGTATTCAAAGGTTTTGGAAGTAATCAACTCAACAAATTTACTGCAGCTTATTTCTTGTTGCTTAATTTGTTCTGAAAGTTTGTTTGGTTTTGTTCTCTTCTTATTCACATAATCATCTTGTTCCAAAACAAAGATCTTTTTGATTTTTTTACTTTTTAGGGAATACTCAACAAATTGCTTCAAAGCATCTAAGTTCAATAAACTATGTGAGAAGAGAATCATTCCATCACTAGTTAGTTTATCCTTCATCAAAGGTAATAATACTTCACAAAATTCACAAAATTGAATATATTCTCCAGGATTCTCTGGATTAAATAGTTCCCAATTTGCTCGACAAACAGGACAAGTTAAGCACACGTCACAATCTGCATGTGCTGTTCCGCTCATAAAATCTGTGAAAGTTTTTTCAGTTATGGATTCATAATCCTTTTCTTTCCAATCGTTTTGTGCATAAATTAAAACACAGAAATGTTGCGAGTAAATTACCATCGCCTTACCCAACGAACATAAAGTGATTTCTTTAATAAATAATTAGGTATTTACTGAACAATTATAGAAAATAAGAGATTAATCCACATTAGTATGATTTTAGTTTTAGTGAATATATCTTTTTTATTCAAGATTTTGGTGACCAGTTAAATTATAAATTATAAGAGATAAGGTTATTTTATAATTATAAAGGATGATTATTATAATGAAACGTAAATCATTAGTAATCCTAATTTTGGCAGCCTTTTTCTTACAAATGGTTATTAGTCAACCAAATCTAAATGTAAGCTCTTTGCAGTTAGATGTAGTTAAGGCTCAAACACTAGGACCAATAAATAATGATTATATTGTGAATACACCTGGTCCTGAGGGAATGGAATTAATAAAAACGAATGTTTTTTACGATGGTGGGATGGAAGAAGAAAAACCTAACCACGAACCAGCAGCTTTTTATGGTTCTGGTACAGGAAACGGTTATACTAACCATTCATACAAAGATGAAGTTCACTCAGGTTCTTATGGTGCAATACTAACTTGTAAAGCAACACCTCAATATGGTTCAAGCTACTATAGCACTAGATATGTAGCAGATTTACCTCAAAGAAGTTATCTTTATCAAGATATATCATACAATGTGTGGTTTAATGCAAAAGCAAATCCGGACTATGTTTTTGGGGCTGAGATGTATCTCAGAATGCGAGTCAGCACAAATCTTGGAAATCGTTATTTGAACTACTATCTTTCACGAGTAAGTGGCATTCCACTTAATAGCTCAACTACTGCTTATTTTGATGAGCGAGTTTCCTTAAATACTTGGTCGAATGTGGAACGAAATCTAACCAAAGATATCGAACAAGCTTTTCCAGGTGTAAATTTGGCAACTAGTTATGTAACCTATATCTATTTCTATACTACCTCAGTAGCTAATCCATCAGGGTCAACTATTTTGCTCTTTGATGATATAGTCCTAACAAATGGTACAGGGTTTAATTATCTTTCACAAAATGGTGATTTCGAAGATGGCAATTCATATAAGTGGTATGATAGTTCATCAGGTGGAGCTTCACTAACTTTATCTAAAACTGATTATGTAGAAGGAACCAGTTCAATGAATTTAACTTCTACCACTCAAGGATTAACATCCTCACCTTCATCTAATATTCGTGCTGAAAACTACATTTATGATGCTTGGGGTGAAGTTCCAAAAGGTTGGTTCGGAAACGAACCTGGTGAAGTTGTTTATAGCTTCGATTGGAAATATTCTGATTCCCCTGGAATTGGAAGTCAATACTCTTACTTTTACATTTATTCATCGAATAATACCTATACTAGTTATTTATACTTCATTTTAGGCGATGAAAACAATAATTTAGCTAGTTTCTCTAATTATTCTTATTCAACATATAGTTCTTATGCTGTAAAAGCGAATGGTTTTGGCATCCGAGATACTTGGCAGCATTTCACTTTTGACTTATATGAATTATATAATACATTTAAAATACCTGATGTAGTCCCAAATTATGTTGGATTCTATACTGATTTATACAATACACCTGATGTCAATGTACAATTATTGGTTGATGAATTTAAAATTACTACCTATCCAGCAGGTGATGCATCTTTTGAAAATAATATTGTAGAATCGCTGACTGATCCTTTGAATTTATGGGTAAATTCAGCAAATGATCAGTACATAAACATCACTTCCGATGCCTTTGATGGTGACTATGCTGCAAATCTTACATCATACATAGGAGCAACTAATATTAATTGTTATAAGAATACCTTCTTCCAAATTACTAGCAATGTCTATACCGATTTCTATTGGCGATTAGATGAGATAACAAATATTGGTAGTTTAGCCTATTCTGAGATTAGGCTAGAATTAGATTCCAGTTATTTTATACATTATATTCTGGGAAATAATAGTTTCTTTTCCTATACAAACTCCTCAAGTCATTATTATTATTTTGTAGAAGGACATGATGAAATTGGTACCTGGAATAATCTTTTCAGGGACGTTTCAAATGATATTACAATCGCATTTGGTGAGGATGATTACAACATAACTCAAATTTACCTAAGTTCATATGCTACAGGAACAGAGGTTGTTTCAACAATATTTGATCATATACACTTTTCACGTGATATTGAAGGACCACAAATTACTAATTCGTTACTAAATCCTGTTGCTCCTGAATATGATGAACCAGTGGATATTAGTGTGGAGGTTCATGACAATATTGCAGTAGCGGAAGTTGAACTTTCTGTACAAATTGATGGCGGTTCATGGTTATTACCAATGCCTATGACACTCGATGCGGGAAGATATACTGCTACTATACCTGGTCATGATTATGGAACAACCATTTCATATTACTTCGCAGCAATAGATATCAACGGTCATATAACTTTATTAGGATCACAGCTCAATCCCTACGATTCATATGTTGTTACTGATACTGTTAATCCAGTGTTAGTTTATGAAGCACCTCCTGAAACACAAGTTCTTAATGGTACCATTACCTTCAATTTTACAGATGCTTATGATCTTGGTAGTGGAATACAAGCATTCGAGATACAGCTAAATGGATCAGTAATTTTTGGTGATACTGCTCCTCCAGAAAGCTATCAGTGGAATACTGAAATGAATGAAAATGGTGAATATTTAATAGTCT
Organism: Candidatus Gerdarchaeota archaeon; assembly: GCA_016840945.1. Next base: position 3,212 of record JAEORJ010000139.1, on the reverse strand, counting down.
TCAAGCTTTTTGATACAGCTGGCAATATTGAAGAGATAGAACTTACATATACAGTTTACAATCCACCAACATGGTGGGAGTCCTTCATAGCATTCGCCACCAGTCCATTAGGTATCTTTACTTGGTCAGCTTCTGGAGCACTAACCTTAGGAATCTTTATTCTAGTAGTGATTGTAAGAGCAAGAAGAAAGAAGAAAATAGTTGCAGCTTAAAGAGAACTTCTTTCTCTTTCTTTTTTTCTATCAATAAAATTTTTTCTGCAAAGTGAATTCTTTTGAAATACTAGCAATGGATATATAAAGGTAAAATAGTCTAATATTGGTAATTTGGTGATATTTTTTGAATTTGAAACAAAGAATTCAGCTATTTTTTTATAAAAGAATAATGAAACCTAACCTTCTGAAAATCTATGAGAAAGAAAATACTGTTGCTCAAAAACCTAATGCAATCATTTCTAGTGAGGATTCTCCAACAAGATATGATATACCGTTACATATAATTGAACATGTTGAAAAAGGAAAAACAAATAGGTTGATTCACTTCACAATTGCCCCAACATTACTTTCCAATATAATAAATATAAAACGCTCATATAGAAGTTTGAAAAAGAACACTGAAAAACAAAAATCAAATGTTGATGATACTTTTGTAAACAATTTGATTGAATTTTGTAAGAAACAAGGAGTTTCTAGCATTGGTTTTACTAAAGTATCTCGAGAATTAGTTTTCAAAGAAAAAGCAGTTCTTTATGAAAATGCTATTGTTTTTACTAAAGAAATGGATAGTGATCGAATTGCATTGGCACCTCACCGCAAGACAGCTAAAATGGTCATGGAAACCTACAATAATTTAGGTATTATAGCAAATAAAGTCGCAGCTTACTTGCGAAGCAAAGGATTTTCTGCTCAAGCATCTCACCCACTCGGAGGAGTTGCTTTGTATCCCCCACTAGCAAAGGAAGCAGGTTTGGGATGGTTTGGCAGACATGGATTATTAATCACCCCTGAGCATGGTCCTCGAGTAAGAATAGCAGTAGTTTTTACTGATATACCAAATCTACCATTTGCTACTGAAAATCCACATAGTTGGATTCCTAATCATTGTGCAACATGTGGGAAATGTATTAGAAGTTGTCCTCCAAAATCATTGATGGAAAAACCAATCATGCAAAAAAATGGACTTTTTACCCATAATATTAGTGAAAAGTGTTTCGAGTATTTTGTTGAAAACCATAGCTGTTCGATTTGTATAAAGGTCTGTCCATTTTCCACTACTGGATATAAGGAATTACATGCTAGATATTTGAAAAAGCATCAAAATTAATAGAAGCAAAAAGGTTGTCTAAATCATTCAAAGACAAGTTTGATAGTGTCATGTAATGCTACAATTTCTATGAAAGTCTCGAGAAAACCTTCGCCTAATAGTTCCCTTACATGTTCTTGCCCTTTAAAAATCAGTGTGATATTTTCATCTGAATCAAATGAACCAAAGTCTCCTCGCAAAATATCATTAAACGCATCCCAATTTCGCCCATAGAAATCAAATTCAGGGCAAAGAATTCTCTCTACTTCATCATGAAAATCCTCGAGAGAGTTAATATTTTGACAATCTAAAATAAAGGTTTTCGCAACCATTATTTGTTAGCTCCTAAGTTTAGCAAATAGTATTATAGGAGATATATTAGATTCTACCTTTAATTATTTTTGAATGTAATTGAATTGAATTTTTTCAAGAAGGCTTCAATATCAAATTCTTTATCTAGTTTTTCTAAAATAGAACGTAAAGCTTCAATGTGTAATTCATAATGAGGATTTAATTCTACTGCTTTTTTATAATTTTCAAAAGCAGCTTCATAATTACCTTTCATTTTAAAGGAGTCACCAAGAGTATGATAAGCATGTGAGTTATTAGGATCCAATGCAATTGCTTTTTCCACACTTTCAAATGATTCTTCAAGTTTACCCAACTCTTGATAAGCACATGCCAAGTTATTCCAAGTACTAGTAACATTCGGTTCATATTCAGCGGATTTTAATAAGCAAGTAATAGCTTCTTGGAGCTCTTTGCGTTCCCAATGGAGATCTGCAAGACGACTCCAAATCATATATAATTCATCTTCAATTTCTACAGAACGATAATAATATTTGATTGCCTTTTCATACTCTTGAAGCTGGTCATAACAATTAGCAATATTAAATACTGTCATAATTTCCTTGGGATTAATTTTTTCAGAAATTAAAAAGTTTTCAAGGGCTTTTTCATAATCGCCTTTTACCGCATAACAATTACCAATATCACGCCAGAGGATGAAATCATCAGGTGTTATTTCTATAGCTTTTTGAAAATAAGTAAGTGCATCATCATATCTTTCCATTTCATAATAGCATTCAGCTACTTTGATAATTGAAATAACATTCCCTTCATCAAAAGCAAGAAGTTTTATACTAAATGTTAATGCGTTTTCATAGTCACCCAAAAAGTAGTAGACATTACCTAAAGCATTTATCGGTTCAATGTAATTTGGATCCAATTCATGAGCTTTTAAAAAACACTCAAGAGCTTTTTGATCTTCTTCATTATCATAATAAGTTACTCCTTGATAAAATAATTCAATTACCTTTTCATTTATGGGGTCATCATTTTTTGTCATTGCAAAACTTCCAATAAAAAAGTATGTTTAATCAGAATTTTAAGAAGTTTATGGATAAAGTAAGAAAATAAAAAAAGATTAATCACAAAAATTAATCACTAGAAAAAACAATAATGCAACAAAAATAGATATGTATAAAGGATGATTTTAATGAAAAAAATTGGCATTATTGGTGGAATGAGTGCTTATTCAACTATAGATTATTATCGAATAATTATTGATGAATATAGAAAAATATATCCTGGAACTATGGCTCCGGAATTAGTAATAGATAGTTTAAATCATGGAAAAATGGCTAAACTAATAGCTGATAATCAATGGGATAAAGTACTAAATGAGTTAGGAAATTCAGCTAAAAACTTGATTGATGCTAAAGCAGAGATTATAATAATTGCAGCAAATACTCCACACACTATTTTTGATAGATTAGTTGAAAAAGTGAAAGTGCCAATGATCAGTATTATGGAAGCAACAGGAAAAGCAATCCAAGATAGAAAATTAACCAAAGTAGGATTATTAGGAACAAAAAACACTATGGAGGTAGATTATTACCCAAAGACAT
>JAEORJ010000138.1 GCA_016840945.1 Candidatus Gerdarchaeota archaeon | reverse complement strand
TATCAGAAAGGTCAACATCAATAGAAAGAATAACCACAGTATCATTGAAATCTTCTGAAATTTCTTTTAATTCAGGCATGAGTTGTTTACAAGGCTCACATGTGACACTCATAAAATCGAGTACAACAACTTTACCTTGATAGTCCGACAAAGTAAAATTTTCTCCAGATAAAGTCGTAACACTAAAATTAGGGGCAGGGGTTAATTGATTGCGATTACTAATAAAATAATAACCCCCATAACCAATGGCGGCTAATACTATAGCCGAAGCTAATACTATACCAGAAATTTTCAACCATTTTTTGCTTTTCCTTTCAGGTGGGAGTTCCATTTCCATTGCTCCATAGATGATAACTGTTTGTAAGTTTTTATGTGGGAGGAGTAGAATAACAATGATTTACTTTACATTGTTATTCTTTTATTCTCATAATTCTATTTTTGACTTCTTAATTTTCTCATAGGAATTATAATAAGATTAGCTAGAAAGATAGTCAAAATGATAATTGGAGTTGTGATGCCAACAGCACCAGAAGGATAAAATTGCTCAGAATCTAATCCAACATTACCAGCTATATCATGGGCAATGACTATGATAGATATATTCTGAGTGTTAGCAATTTGAACACTGAATAGATTTGATTCATATTCAGTAGCTGATATTTGATCCATCACATCACTTTTGATTAATTCAGTGCCATCCCAAATTTCTATTGATACTTCTGAAAGTATGGTGTCATCTGTTACCGTTGCTGAAATTTCAAAATTCCAGCCATATGCTGCTTTAGTTGCTGTTACCGAATCAATAGTAACTATTGGATCCGAAGTATCTTCTATAAAATCAACATCTAAGACAATTTGGCTAGTGTTACTATTCCCAACAAAATCCTCAGCCACGACTGTAATAGTAGCATTTGTTGTTCCAGATTGAGTTTCATCCCAAATTATTAAGGGATCAATATCAAAATCATATTCAATAGTATTTGTAGATGGAACCCAAATATCATGCACTTCAGAATAGTCTCCTAATTCAAGACTAAAATTAACATGTCGTAATTCCGTGTCAATGATATTTGCAGTGGCTGTAAACGCATTATTCAAGATACTTATTGAATCCTCAGAAACCTCAAATGAAGTTATATCAGGTATGTCGGTGTCGCTAAAATCTAGCAAGTCCTCAATGATATCTATAATATGTTGAGTATCACTCATACCAATCTCAGTATAGTATACATATTGTGTTGGATTAACAATGACTAATGATGGAATAAATTCAATATTATAATAGACGTCCATATTCACTGTGTCTCTAAAAACCCACCAAGTCATATCATAAGATGAGGCAAAAGTCTCTAATTGAGCTTCTGATTCGCTAAGATCAACACCTATGCTCATAAGAACAAAATTTGTCTCACCTGAAAAGTAATCCTTGATTTCACCTAATAGAGGCATTGCGTCTCTACAAGGAACACACCAAGTAGCAAAGAAGTCCATTAAAATTACCTTGCCTGCTAACGACGAGAAAGTGTAATTTGTATCACTTTTAATTTCTTTCAAATTCCAATCCAAGGCTGGAGCCCCATTATGTATAATATTGGGTTCAGTTTCATTGGTGAAACTATCATTTATTTTACTTTGAATTGTAATAAAAGGAAGAACAGTTGGGACTATTAACAATGCAAAGCAAAAAATGACTATAGATAATCTCTTATTCATCATCTTCAATCACAAAATTCAAGCTTTGAAATATAAATTTACAGTATTTCAATAACTTAAAAATAAATCTCATTAAAAACTAAATTGAGTAAACATTAACTTAGCTTATTTATCAATTAGATGCAATCATAAAAATAATACTGTGATTTAAATAGTGCTACAAGTGATTATTGTATAGATAAATGGTGAAATGCAAGAATGAATTTTAACGCAGTAATATTTGATGCTGATGAAACTATTTTCAATAACCAAGGGATACACGAGATAGTTACAGAACAGATATTACATGATCTTGGATTATCACTTGCTTTAACAAATGAAGTTCATAAAAGATGGGATATACATTATTTTGCTGAACAAAATAAAAGTATGAATGAGGTTGGGTATTGTATAGATAGAGAAAATAATGCTAAATCACTTGTAAAAGCTTTGAGAGATTTCAATATTAACCTCTCCTATGAAAAAGCCTCTAAATATTGGCAGGTAATGATAAATGAATATTCAATTAATTCAAAACCATATCCTGACGCGTTAAATTTAATAGATTATTTGAATAAGAAAAAAATTAAGATGGCTATAGTATCCAATGGTGATCAAGAGATAATTGAATTAAGGTTGAAAAATGCAAAAATTGAAGGACATTTTGAATTTATCATTGCTCCATGTGAAGAGCTACCATTAACAAAACCTGATATTAAAATCTTCAATGAATCATTAATGAAATTGCAAACAACAGCTGATAAGGTAGTTTTCATAGGTGATAATCCTCACTCTGATATTATGGGAGCAAATAAAGCTGGGATGTATTCAGTATTAATTGATAGATATAGTCATTTCAATGAATTAAATGGTGAACAAATCCCTAAATTGAAAATAAAATCCTTCGAGGAAATATTATTCCTATTTGAATGAAAGAATAGATGATGTTAAAATTTTTATCTTTTAGAGAAGTATTATTATGCGTAGGAGTTGTTAGAAGATTAAAATCTCAATAATATTTTTTACTGGAACAGGAAACACTTGGTGGGTAGCCAAAACAATAACAGAGAAATTAATAGAAAAAGGAAATGAAGTAGATTTAATTTCCTTTGAATCTAAAATGATGAAAAAAGAAAATGCTATGCAAAAAATAATAGCTGAATCAGATATTATTGGTTTTGGGTATCCTATCTACGGTTCTGATGTTCCAGATAATTATAGAGCATTCCTAAGAGCGTTACCAAAAGTAAATAATAAACTAGCTTTTGTATTCACAACAATGTTGCTTTTCAGTGGTGATGGGGCAATAGTAGCTAAAAGAATACTAGGAAGAAAAGGATTCAAAGTAAAACAAGCAATCAATATTAGAATGCCAAATAATCTAAAATTGCCATACCCAATCTTCAAAAGGCTCCCAATTCATAATGGGGAAGAAACAAGAGGTATAAAAGAAAAAGCAGCTAAAAAAATCGATAAATTGGTTGGTAAAATAATAGAAGAAAAAAGGTGGATACAAGGAGCTGATCCATTTAACATTGCTGGAGGATTAATACAAAGAGTAGAAATGAGGTTGGTGGATCTATCAATTTACGCTCGAAATTTCTTTGTGGATAAGGAAACGTGCACTGAATGCATGCAATGTGTTGATTCATGCCCTACAAACAACATCGTATTTGAAGAAGGTGAATTCAAGTGGGAGAATAGATGTGTGTTATGTTTACGATGCTATAATCATTGCTTAGAGGATGCAATACAATATAAAAAAGCAACTTTAGATAGAGAACGATATCAACGATACAAAGGACCTGGAGATGGCTTTTCAGTTAATAAATTGAAAAAATAAGAAAGAAGATGATGCTAAGCAACATCTTCAACGATGAATAAGATACCTGAAACAATACCTAAAATTTCAGCTATACCTGGTAAAAAGAGCGATAGGATTATAACAATAATTCCAATAACTAAACCTCTAGTATTGATAAACAAAGAACCAAGACCAACAAGTAGCACTAAAACTGCACAAACGATTGACACAATTAATCTACCAGCGTATTCAATACCAAATCCACCATCCCAAATCCAACCTTCAAAAAGGGCCATATCAAGCAATGAGAGGATTGCAAAAACAATACCAAGTATACCTGCTATTAAAGCTAGGACTTCAGCAACACGATATAAACTACTTCTACGTGCCATGTTAATCACTGTAAATTATTTTTTTAAATTATTATTAAAGGTATTGTGGGAAAAAAGATGGGGATTTCCTATTCAAATAAAATAGCGTTTATAGGAGACTTTTTTCTGCTGTCAATAAATTGTTGTAAATCCTTGTAAGAAATTCTTCAAATTGATCCCTTTCTTCTTCAGAGAATCCTTGATAGTATAATTCAGTCATCTCATGGGAAACCTGAACATATTTATCTTGTAATGCTTTATCTTTCTCAGTTAATTCAATGTAGATTTTTCTCCTATCTCCTGAGGATGGGATTCGTCTAATATATCCCATTGATTCAAGCCTATCAAGCATCGATGTCAGAGTGGTTTTTGTTAATGATGTTTTTTTTGCTACTTCTTGAATAGAAACATTATCTTTACGCCACAAAACAAAGAGAATTCTGCCTTGAGAAGGATTAATCTCAATGTGATGTTTTTTTAATAATTTTGAAAAGATTCTTCCCGATAATTGGTGGATTTTAGCGGAAAGAAAACCACCTTGTCTTTGTCGTTTCATTATTCATCACTTAAAACAATTTCATTTTTTCGAGATTTATACCATGTTTTGGCAAATATAGGTTTTAATCTAAGCATGGTATAATCTGGATCTGTAAATCCCTGTGGATAATATCTAAGCATACTATCCTGCCATAATCGCTTCTTTAGATCCATATCTTCAACAAATTCAATAAAACCTTGTAACATTATACCTTTGTACTCATCTGGCGAGCAAAAATACATCGCGGCTGAATTATTTTTTAATAATTGATTGATTTTTTTAGAGGAAGTATTTGTAGAGATATAGGGCACAATATCGTCCTCCTCATATTCCTGTAGAATTTTGGCATCATGAGGAAATTTAGTAGGGTTCCGTAAATTTTCAACCGCTCTAATTTGAGGAAGGCCATTCTCATCAATTGTTGCTAGATAAGCGGGTTGAGCTTTAAGTAGCAATTCTTTAGCTATTTCTCTTAATTCTTTTTCATTCATATTAACCACAAGCCTATTAGTACTATATAAGATAGTACTATATAGTACTATTTAAACTCTCTTAAAAAACTGAAATATGAGTAAGCGAATCAATATTTGTGAGAATTATGAGGTTTAAAAGATAGTTTTTCAGTTTTTCCTATTTCTAAACCAATCAATAGCTTCTTGAGCTTCATCAGTTGTTTTGATTAATTCACAAACTTGGGCAACAGCTACTGCAAATTCTGTGAAAGCTTGCCCCTTAGCAGTTATAATATTATCAGCAATAACTAGATCAGTATCAGTAAAAATGGTATTCTTATAATAGATTTTCTCGTCATCAGAAATTGATGCTGTAGATTCAATATTGTTCAAAATCCCTGCATTAGCTAAAAATGTTGGCCCACCACAAATAGCTGCAATGAGTTTCTTAGCAGAAGCAATTTCTTGAAGTTTTTGATTGAAAATAGAAATTTTCTCCGAATAATTCTCATTTGCTATGAAATGTTTTGGTTCTCCTCCAGGAATAATGAAAAGATTCACCTCTCGAGTATCAAGTTCCTCAATTGGAATGTCTACTAGCACCTTTAGCTGACCTATTGATTTCACATAATTCTTATCGAATCCGACAGTTGTTAAAGAGTAATCCCTAAAAAGTAATAATAGTTGGGTAATCTCGAAATCAGAAAAATCATCATAGAGGAACATAAAGACTTTCATTTCTATCAACTTTAACTTTTAGAAATTCAATATTGCTTATTCAATCATTTGATAGAACTTGAATAAAGGCTGGAAAAATAAGTGTTTTTTTATTTTTTGTGGAGAATAATATAAAAACAAATAAAATACATATTTTTAAAAAGGAAGGATAAACTAGTAAAATATCAGATGGGTGTGTAGTATAGTCCGGACATTACGTCCGCCTGCGGAGTAACTTTGAGTAACTCTCTGAGTTCCATTCTGGGAGATCGGCGGTTCGAATCCGCCCACACCCGCCATTTTTCATCATATCTTCAACGCGAAGAGTTTGCGATACTCGATTATTTTTCCTGTTTCCTTGTCACGTTCTTCTATTAAAGTTTCTTTTGTAATATTCTTAACAGTATTTTCCAACGAGACAAGTTTCATTTTTTCTTTGAGAGGAGCTTGCTGCTCCTGTAGTTTTTCTAACATGTTTAATTGTTGTTTAATTTTCTCTCGATCTTCTTGAATCTTTACCTTCAAAAGTTCTATATCTAATTCATCAGCAATTGCTTGAGCATTATCCAAGTATTCGATTGTTTTATCAGCATCTAATTCCACCAAAGCAAGTTGTGAGTGTAACCGATAAATGTTCGCAAGAAACCATTGGGCTTTTTGTTCTTCTGCTTCAACTTCTAAATGATATATTCGTTTCTGAACTTCTTTTAATGCTTTCTCAGTTGCAGAAAGGTGCAATTCCTTTATCCGGATTTCTAAGAAAACGTATAAGGCTTCTAATCGCCACCAAGTAGGCAAATCTTTCTCAGACAAGAATTCTTCTAATAAGGTAACTGCTTGTCCTAAATCACTGATAGTCCCTTTTGTTTTCAGCATCCAAATAGAAGCATAGCGATATCTTCTGGTTATATGTGGAAAACCAGTTTCTTCACTAATCTCCTTTAATCGATTAAGGTAGTATTGGGCTTTTGTAAGGTCCTGTAATTCTGTAGCAATCAAGATAAGGTTGCTTAAGACTGTTGGTAGAATTCGTCTATCATTCACTTCCTCGCTGAGTTCTATTGCTTTTTGAAAGTATTCCCGTGCTTTCTCAAATTCATATTTCCAAGTATAGATAATGCCTAAATTTCCGTAAACAATATATCTTCCTTGCCCAGCAATTTTCAATGCTTCTTGAAAACATTCTATTGCTTTGTCTAATTGAAACATATTAGTATAAATTACTCCTAAATCATTATATGGACGCATTAAGGCAGTACCAATTTCCTTCGCTAAAGCAGAAGCTTTTTCGAATAACTCAATTGCTTCTTGATACTCTCTTTCATTCGTCTTGAGATTAGCTAAAGTAAAATATCCATTAGCAATGAAAAATTTGTTTCCTATTTCAGTGGCAATGGCAATACCTTTGTTAATATACTCTTCTGCTTTCCTGTAATCGCCAAGCTGTAAATAAACCGTGCCAGTTCTAGTATATACAAAAGAAATTGCCGGTTTATAACCACTCATTTCGACTGCTGTAATTGCTTCTTTACTAAATTCTAAACCAGCATCAAAATTTCCTAATTGAGTAATTATTGCCCCTTTCCAATTAAGTAATTGTGCTTTCCTTAAAGAGAGCTCTTCTGGGGGATGATCAGTAATTGATGCGAGTATTTCCAAACCTTTAGTAGCAATCTCCAACCCCTCATTATATCGACCTACCCAATTGGAATTTATAAGAACGCGAACCAAGGCATCAACCTGCAGTAATTTATCATCTAAATCTTCACTTTCTTGTTGCACTTGTAATGCAAGTTGTAGACTATCTTGGATATTACCTAACATAAATAATGCTAGGCTTTTTTGTAATAGAAATTGTAATTCATCTTCTTTACTAAGATTTTTTGTTTTCAAACCTTCTTCAATTTTTTTGAGTGCTTTTTGATATTCACTATGGATAATACATTGCTCGATTTTATCAAGTTGTTCTTTACCAACAAATGACAAGCTACACCCTCCAATAAGAAAACAAATAATTTCGCTAATTTAAATATTGTCAGTGGTAAATCTGTAATTCTTACATTCCTACAAATGTCATTTTCATTTTTTTCATAAATATTTTTTTGCAAAAAAATAATTTGTATTTCAATGTTTTATACTTATTTTTTTTATAGTTGCTATAGATAATAAAACATTTATGCCATTGATTGTGTGGGTTACCAAGAAAGATGTAAAAGTGTTGAAATGAAATGCCACCTAGAATTCTTCTCTTTCGTAATAGGTCGATAGCAATTTCGTATCTTGCGATTCTTTTTTCATCTATTGGTTTAGGCATTGAACGATTTTTGTATCCTCTACGATTTCTCGAGTTGGGTGGGAATGAAGCATTAGTTTCATTAGCAACAGCAGCATTCTCAATCGGGCAATTATTTGGTATTTTTATCCTTTCAAAATTATTAGATAAAACAGGTTTTGAATTTCTTATTGGTATTAGCTCTTGGATTTTCGCCATTGTTTTACCTGTTATTCCTTGGTATCCTATCATGTTTTTTTCAAAATTTTTCGAAGGCCTTGGATATGGTGTATTAACAATAGCAGTTTTAACACTTTGTTCAGCAGAAGCATCTGAGTGCCTTTCTGAGGGTATTGGTACTTTATTAGGAGCGGTCTTTCTTGGAACTGCTCTCGGACAAGGCATTGGAGGTCTATTGAAAACTTATTTATTTGAAGTTTGGAATTTCTCTGGTAAATTTACTGCCTTACAAATGAGCTTCTTGTTTGCAATAATTGTATCTTTCATTCCCTTATTCATTAGTTTGTTCCAATCAATAAAAGCCAGAAAATTGCTTGAACATAAAGAGAAAATTGCTATCAGCCATTTTCACTTTAAAGATTTGAGAAAATTATTCCTTATACCTTCCTTTATTTTTATACTCATTCTATACAGTCTTTATGATCTTTCCCATGGATTATACACCCCTAATTTACTTGTTATGTTCACCAATCATGGGTTCACTGAAGCTTCTACAGGCGTAATTTTCTTTTTAGGTGATGCTGTATGGGGTGTATCACAAATCTTTACTGGTAAATTAGCTGATAAATTTGGGAACTGGTTGCCAATTATTCTCAGTATTATCATAAAAGGTGTTGGTGTTATTCTATATCCCCTCGCTCCAGGTATCTATGTTTTAGGAGCTGCTTTTATCATTGTAGGTGTAGCTGAAGCACTTATGGAACCTGCTCGAAATAGTGAAGTTTTAACCATTGAAGATCGTTTGAAGACAGATAAGAAGTATGAAGCTTTCGAACATGAACACAAGCATATCAATATTAGCTATGTTCGTGGAAGAGGTATGGAATTTGGCATTCACGCTCATTACCATAATCATGGTTATAGCAAAGAAATGATTTTAGGTATATTTCAAACCGCAGGTATAATTTCCTTTGGATTGGGTGGTTCTCTCGGATCATTACTTATCTCACAATCTATTTCATTGGAAATTATCACATACATAGGAGCCGGGTTAATACTATTCAATCTTATATTTGGTTTTGTTGGTTTTTCACTTGCTCGTAGGCAAAGAATTACTTTCAAAAATAATAGTAATGATATAAAAGAAGATTAATAATTGGAAGGTATGTACAAAATCGGAATCTCAAAGCTTTTGTATTTTTCAGAATCTTTTCTTGATATCAATTTTTTCGGTAATTGGTTTTTTCGGTGCGCTAGGTTGAGTGAGTTTTTTCTGACGTAATTTCTTTTTAATTTGTATGATGTTATTATTTAAAATTCTTATTTTATGCATAGTTTCTTTTTTTCTTTTATCTAGCGCAGAACCAACGCTTGAATTTAACCTTCCTACTACAGAAGTCATGCGATCTAATTTTTGAATAGTGTTATCTATTAAGTTACTTTCTTCGTAATTTTCATTATTTTTATTTGTATTATTGACCTCAATTGTTAATTCATTTAATTCTTTTAGATACTCACCCAAAGTCTCCCCAATTTTATTCATGTTTTGTAATTTTTCTAAAAAATATTCTTTATCTTTATTCAACTCTTGAATTGATTCTAAAAAAACTTGAAATAAAACAGTCATTATTTCTAATCCGCTATCAATTTCATTCTTCAACAAACTACCTGCTGTATTACTCCTAGTTTGCATCATAGCTACTTTTTTCATAATATTTTTGTGGTGTTGTTGATAGGAATAAATCCTTCTTCTGATATCGCTTTTATTAATTGCCAAGATAATCCCCGATTTTTACTTTAGGACATATTCTTCTCTAAAATTAAAAAATCTATTTAGTTATAATCTAAATTTATCATTGAATGTTTACCAATTAATCTTTGTATTGATTATAAATCAATAATCGTCCATTATTAATAATAGATGTTCTCAGTCTTTACTTTACCATTGTCTGAAAAGGTTATCCCCTCTAGCTTCAATAAAGCTTCTTTCATTGCTAATCCTCCTTGAAATCCACCAAGAGAACCATCAGATTTAATGGCTCTATGACAGGGAATAATAATAGGAAAAGGATTATTTGCTAAGGCATTACCAACCACTCTAGCGCCATTGGTTATTCCTATATGCTTAGCTATTCGTTTATAGGTGCTAACATATCCTCGAGGGATTTGATATTCTGCCAGTAAAACTTGTTCTTGAATGGGATAACATTGACTAAAGTCTATTAAATTTAAATCAAAAGTTATTTCTTCGCCAGCTAAAAAACGCTTGATTTTCTCACCAAGTTCATTTATAATTTTAGACTTACCAGTTGTTAATCTCGAAAAAACATTATAGGCTTTAGTTTCAGCTTTCTTATTACTATCACTTAAGAAAATTCTTTGTATTTTTAATTCTGAATTAGTCTCAATCCATACAATTGTGAAATTATTAAATAATGATGGGAAGGTAGTATAATATTTATTATTCATGATTTCACAAACCTATTTTGTTGTACCTTAATCTGTTTGTCTAATTTCCAGATTTGATGAGGGTATAATAATTCCTTTTCTTTCATCGACAATAATTCTTTCATAGCTGATCCTTTTAATCCTTCAATAATTAGTAGGGTATAAGCAATTTCAAATTTGATTACATCATTTTTCTTTAGTAACATAGCTTTCTTTAGTTCCGGAATAGCTTCACTTGCTTTATTACCTAGAACGCGTAAGGATATTAATGCTCTTAGCTGAATTTCTTTATCGTTATCATTTAATAATTCAATTAATGCTTGGATGGTTGCTTCATCAACTAATTCTCTAATTAGTTTATAATAAAGATGTAATTTATGTAAATCCTTACGTCTTAGTAATTTAACTAATTGCTCACCAGGTAAGTTGATTATATTATTATTAAAATCGACAATGTTGTAGATTAGTAGCTGATGCTTGCCTTTTTCGATTTCTTCAAGAATTATTTTACTAACGTTTTCAGTACTATAACCAATTTCCACTAATGCAGAGATTAATCTGAATTTAATGAAATCATCATTACAATATAACATCTTTTCAAATAATGTAGGAACAGCTTCAGTTGCTTCAGATCCCATATTTTTAAAGGCTCTAATAATAGCTGATTGAATCCAAATATTGTTTTCTTCTTTGAATAATTGTAATAGAAATGGAACACTTTTTTTACCAATCATTCCCAAGGCTTTAATGATGAGAATTTTTTGATCATTATTATCAGATGTTTGTAAAGCCTCTTTTAAAGCTGGTAACGATGGTTCCCCAATTTTACCTAAAACCAAAGTAATATCCTTTCTGATGCTTTCATCATTTAAAGCTTTGATTAACTCATTAATTCTTTCCTCTTCTGAACTCATAATTATCCCGTAAAAATTATGGATTAAAAGTTACTTTTAATCTTTTTGTAAAAATAAATCCATTAAATAAAAAAAGGAAAAAAGAAGGGATTAAAGGAAATAGTGAAGAATTAAAGCAGCTATCAAAAAAACCGTTAGAACCCATTTAATAATTCTAATAATTTTGTAATGAGCGTCTTGATCCTCATTAAATGGAGTCCACTTACTTTGAAACCCTAAAAAAATGCCCGAACCTGTTAATAGAAGCATTAATCCACCAAAGATCCATCCAGTAATAACATAGGTTTGATTGATAGGTTCAATGGTTAATCCATGTACAAAAGAAAGGATAAGCGCTATTCCTGGACCAGCCTTATGTAAATTATAAAATATTTTCTTAGATTTTTCATAAACATTAGAGGGTTTTTTCTTTACTTTGGTTATCATTTTCCAAATTATGAAAATAATTCCAATAAGTATCAATACTTTGGAGATATTAATTGTGATAGTGCTAAGTAAAGCTATATCTACCATTTCCTCTATCTCCTTTCATCCTTTAATTTTTGACTTTTATTATATGATTTACTTTGAATCAAAATCTTTTTAGCAAATTCTTGAGCTTTTATTAATCTTTCAGCATCTGGTTGATTTAATGTATACTGCCTCATTCTCGCAAATTGTTGTAATTGAGAATTTTCAGACTGTATCATAAAATCAGCGACTTCTTCTGAAAGCTCTCCTTGACAATTGAATATTCCAAGTAATTTATTTGAGTTATTGATTAATTGTATGCATTTATTTCTGTACATTGAAACAAATTCCATATGTTCAGCTGCTGCATGTGTAAAGAATATCGCAATTTGTTGATCAGTTATTTTATCTCTAATAAACTCTACAACTGATTTAACTGGACCATGCTTTTCTATAGGTGTTCCAATAAATAGCAAATCATACTGTTCAACTTCTTTCACTTGCTCTATTGCTAGAAGTTCTTTTTGATTTTTAATCACATTATAGATTGCTTCTGCAATTTTTTTTGTATTCCCACTTCGAGAATAATATGTTACCAGTATTTTCATACCCATCAACTTTGACTTTAAGTCTAAATATTATACTTTAAGTATACTATATAAATCTTTCCTTAAAGTATAAAATTTTGACTGCTAGTAAAATTTTTAAACCCCGGAAAGGATAATTAGATGAATAAAATGAAATCTACAGATAATACCTTATCAAAAACAGAGCGAAAACACAAAAAAATACGTTCTTTAATTATAGCTGCTGCGAGAAAACTCTTTGAAAGTACACCTTATGAAGAGGTGAGTATGGAGAACATTGCTGATGAGGTGGCAATGAGTAAACAGACACTTTACAACTATTTTAGTAATAAGGAATCAATTTATTTTGGCATTGGGATTGAAGATTTTGAGCAAACATATAAACGAGCTCAGAAAATTAGGACTATGTATAAAACAGGTAGAGAGCAAGTCCTTAAGTTATGTGAAGGTTTATTCTATGCCCTTATTAATTTTGATTTGAATAATCAAATATATAGACGATTTTTGATTACAAATAATCAACTTGGCGGATTAGCTGATGAAATGGTGTTGGAAAGAAAAAAAGGGGAACCAGAAAAAATAGATAAAAGGAAATCATTTGAGGATACATTAGCTGATTATTTGGAAAACATTTGGAAATATGAAGAGTATTGGAAAGCTGCAATAAAACAAGGATTAGATGATGGAACAATTAAAACAAAGCTAGATGAAAATCAACTTACATATTATATTTTTGTTCTTATCAGTGGTGTTGTTGATCACATACAATTATTAAAAATACCTTTAGAGCGATCTAAGTTAGATGTAGAGAGAATAAAGGAAGTAACCCTTGGTTTAATTAATAATTTACTAGAAAAATAAGAAAAAAGAGAAAATCAAAATGATTTTCTCACGCTTAGAGGTAGAATCCTACAGCAGCATTGCCATCGAATTCTTGTGGGAGATCTTTGTTGTCATAGGGGTAAATGGAAACAGCATAATCAAAGATATCTTCCATGGAAACGCTGAAACTACCACCATAATATTGTTGCCAGGCAATTTCTAAGAAGAAATAGGTCCAAGCACCATTTAATCCAGGAGGATAATCATATCCATAGCCTGTAGCAGTACATGTTGCAGCCATATAGCCGTTTACGGCATTTGCATTAGCCATTACTTCATTCATACCACCAGAGTTACAGTGGTCTAAGAAGATGAACCATTTGCATACTGCGTCCTCAAATACAGGTGCCATCTCATAATCGTAGATAAAACCATCATATCCTTCTTCACCTGAGTTGCAATCCCACATACACAAGAATGAATTTCTTGTTCGTCCTTTTGTTGCTCCTCCATGCCCACTAGTTGCGAATACTACAATATCATCACTATCAGCTATTGATAGATAATAAGCTAATGCTGCATAGACATTTGCTTCAGTTGCCAATCCATCATATTGTGGATAGTAGTTTGTATGATCGCCTAATACTGTGCAGGTATATCCATTTGGAGCTAAATGATTATACCAATCTGTTGCGTCTTCATCACAATAGGACAAGTCGTTTATTGCTTTATAGTCTGAAATGCCTACAATTACTGCATATTTATTTACTACTCCATCTCCAGCAGATACGTTTGTTATTACTGGAACTAATGATACAGTAAATACTGCGACAAAAATCAAACCAATAACCATTCTCTTTTTCATAGAATCAACTCTAGATTTTATCACATCAATTGAGTGATGATATGGATATATTAAAGGTCATTTATAAACTTTTTTTAAAAAAACCATTTTCACCTTTACCTTTAAATAACTAAACAGATTGCTATCTTTTAAGATAAATATATTAATGACTTTAAAATAATCTAAATAGAATATTTGTGTAAAAAGAGGACTAAATTAAATGAAAATACTAAATAAAAAATACCTAACTTTAGGATCCCTCCTTTTCCTATCACTTATCCTTCTACCGACCTCTATCATAAACACAAATGGTATTCTAGAAGAACGTAATCCTGCGGTATATGAGATGTCCTTTATTCATGCTGAATATATGGACGCTGACTTAGATGGCTATGAAGATGACACTCGCTTTTCAGTCTTCGTTGATTTTAATACCGAATTCTTTGATACGACTTCATTACGCATTGATTGTCTCTTTGAGATTATTCTCCCTTCAGAAACAACTTACACTTTTAAAGGCTACATTAGACTTGAACCAATTGACTGTGTTATCCGATTTGATGTTTACAATACAGTTACCGAATCAGGCTGGTATACCATTAATTTCTATTCATCTGTTAAATTATACAATGTCAAATATACTTGCTTCTGCACTATTATCTTTGATCCACCAACAGGAACAGGCGAAGGTGGAGGTACTTCATCAATAGATTTGGGTTTTTAGGATAGTAACAATATGACTATAGAAGAGAGAGACTTGGAGCTGTTGATAGCTTTACAAGAAAAACCACTTGCCCCAGCATCTAAATTAGCTAAAGCTATCAATCTTTCTACTCCTACAGTCATTACCCGGCTTGACTTGTTGAAAAATGGCAAATCCTATTATAATGTCTTTGCACACTTACTTCCCGAAACTTTAGAACTTGAAATTGTTGATGTTTTAATTGAAATTAACAATATTGAAGATGTTGAATATTTCGAGCAGCATGTGTGTTATAATCACCCTTATACACTTTTCAGAATACGCTGTTTTGGTTCTTTTAATGGTCTATATGTACAATTTCGTATCCCTAAGAATTCTCAACCATTACTTATTACCATGCTAGAGGAACTTAAGAAAAGAAAGCGAATACAGAGTTTCTTAATACCTAAGATTATTCCTGAAGCAAAAACCATTTACACTAAATCTAATTTAGCTAACTGGGAAGCTAATTTAATGCGCTGGAACTTTGATTGGGATGGTTGGTTGAAAAAATTACAGAAAATAGATTCTAATCGAATCTTTGTTGAAAAAGAAGAGTCAATTTTACCGAAACTTGATGAATTAGATATTGCTTTACTCCAAGAGATATCCACTAGTGCTCGACGTAAAAACACTGAAATTATGGATTCCTTACAATTGAACAAAACTGAAGTTGGCCTTCAACAGAAGATTAGTAGGAAATTAAAATTCCTCGATAAAGAGGTTGTCTCACAATATCGTGTATTTCTTCGTTGGGAAACTTTTGAAATCTACAATTCTTTCTATGTTATATGTGAATGTGAGGATTCCACAGCTAATAAATTACAAAATCTTTTGATCAAAGATCCCATACCTTTTGAATCTACTTTCAAAATAACTGAAAAGGGTTACATTTGGTATATCCGTTGCCCAGCATCTCATTTTTCCAACATTGCTACTATTATTTGGCAAAGTAGTTCAAAAGCTCACTTTTATTATTTGGATTATAAAAAATCGGAATTCTATGGTTTGTGGAAAGGAGCTTTCGATAGCACTCAACATAATTGGTCAACAAAATTGATGAAAACTGAACAAGTTCTCCAGTGATGGTT
>JAEORJ010000137.1 GCA_016840945.1 Candidatus Gerdarchaeota archaeon | reverse complement strand
GGATAATTGTTGTAGAAACTGACTTCAAAATTTACCGCATCAGCATCGCCGCTATTATGGACCATAGCGTATGATTTATTCTCGTGATCCGCCCAAGGTTCATCACCATTGCCTATTGGATTATTGTTAGCGTCATGATATCTTAAATTTCCCCAACCATTTATTGGACTATCAATCCAAATATCTTGAGATTCATATGGAGGAGTATTTCCTTCTGGACTTCCCCAATAAGCTAACTTTAGGTCAACAAAACCAGAGGCATAATTCAGGACTTCTATTTTGTAATTATTACCTATTTTTTCTATTATTCTAATGTAGATGTCATTTTTATCATCATCAAAATATCCCCCAACTTCCCACAAACAATCATAATAATCTGGTACAGTCGAATTGTAGGAATCATCTTGGTCTAAACATTGATCATTCTTATACATCCCTTCGCCTACTCGATAGATTAACACTCCTTCGAAAGGAACCCAACCATCTTCTCCCGTTTTTTGTATTACTTCAACACGATAATAGTAACTATCAGTTATCTTTATTTGTAAAGCCTGAGTTATTCCTAATGTATCAAGATGCCTTGGATAAACGGTATAATTTCCAGCATCACCGGGATTAACTACAATTTGATTTGTATCAGTATTGAACCAACCTGATTTTTTATCGAACAATTGACTGTAAACATTCAAACCTGAAGGATATCCTCGTGCCATAAGACTATAATAACTCGCATAATATTGATCCGATTCGTCATTACCATCTCCATGGGTATGTCTCAAACCAAATGCATGACCCATTTCATGGGCTACTCGACCCCAAACTTTTGGAACTGAATCTGCTGGATTCTCACCGACCATTGTTACACTATATTTTGTATTACCAATTAGATCAGGAAATGAATGCGTTTTTCCAACGGTGCTTAAACCATGAAACTTAGTATTTATCCAGATAAGCAAACCATCGAATTGATCCCAATCATACTCCCCCTCAGATGATTCAATTGCTTCTCCAACAATTTCATAAAAAGCATCATCCAAATCTCCATAATCAGCTTTATTTTTACTGAGGGTATACCACCCAGATACTTGATAACTAATATCTATCATGCCATAGCTCACGTTTTGCCAGAAAATATTCAAGGTAGCCATTAACCCACCTATTCCTGCTGTTGTAAATCTGGTTGTTGCAATATCCTTAAATTGCATGCATATTACCGCAAACCTTTGAGTTCCTGTTCGAGGTTCAACGGTAGTAGTAAAGAAATCGTTTGATAATTCGGTGTTACTATTTATGGGGTTAATTGGTTCTTCCGAATCGGCTGATTCTAGTCGATATTCTTCATTTAATAGAGGAGGTTCTTCAATTAGAGTAACATCTTGATTTGTTGCACACACTAATAAAGAACTATTTGCTAGAATTACTGTTAAAACTAACAGTAATGTCATATCCTTCATAAGTCTCATTTCATCACCAATAAATTGATCAGTATCAGACTTCTAATAGTAATTCTTTATGTTATATTAAGGCAATGGTAGGAGAACTTCTAAAGCACAAGGAGCTTGAAATTAGGGATAATATTAGTTAATGTTTATATTAAGGAAAAATAAATTACGTATAAGATGTGAAGTGATGCCAATGAAAATTTGGATTTTGCATAATTCTACTTATGGAAACGGTAAAAAAGTTGCTGAAACTTTAGGAGAAGTTTTTGCAAAGAAAAATGAAGTTAAAATTGAACACATCAAAAATATTTCTCCTGAAGAAGTAGTGAAAGATTCACCGGATGCGATTGTTGTTGGAGCCTTTATTAGAGCGTTCATGCTTAATGGTGCTTCTAAAAGATGGGTTCGTAAATTAAAAGCTTCTTTGAAACAAACAAATAAGACTATTAAATATGGTGTTACTTTTCTAACCCATGTTATGCCTGATAATATGGCAAATGGCTATGGTAAAAGATTCAATAACAGTCTTCAAAAAAGTAAAGTAATTACCAATGTTTATCCTGAATGGTTATCTGGACGTGTTGCCAATATTGAAGGTCCCTTAGTGGATGGTACCATTGAAGCTCTTACCAATAAAGGTACCGAATTATTAGAGTGGATGAAGAAATAATTTTTTCACCACTATATTTTCTTCTTAAAGAAGATTCATAGACTATTTTTCTATTTCATTCTAAATTCTTAGATCCTTCAGACTTTATTGGTTTAGAAAAAATACTTTTTTATTCTCAAAGGATAATATATTCTGCATGAAAATCGAAAATCATAAAGACAAAATAAAATATGAAATTCATATTTGCGATCAATGTGCCTCTAATAAGAATTCACTTATCACCATCTTTCGTATG
>JAEORJ010000136.1 GCA_016840945.1 Candidatus Gerdarchaeota archaeon | reverse complement strand
TCACTTTGAGTCCAACTCCAATCGATACTTGAATAATATAAACCTACTCGAACGCCATACTTTCTTCCAGCTTCAAATAAATAGTCCAATACACTTTTCTGGTTGTTTGTCCAAAAAGGAGTGTTACAGATATGAAAATCAGAGGAGAGCTCATGGGAGATTTTAGTATCCCATAAACAAAAGCCATCATGGTGTTTTGAAGTACAAATAAGATATTTTGCGCCCAAAGCTTTTGCAGTTAGTACCCATTCCTCAATTCCTGAAGGGTTGGGATTAAAACGTTGCATAAAACTTGCTTTGTATGAATCATGAGTCATTTTATGATTATACATATGCCATTCATGTTCTTCTCCCATTGAATATAATCCAAAATGAATAAACATACCAAATCGCAAATCTTGAAATAATTCTTGGGCAATTAAGAGAGAATCCATGTTAATCAAATTCTAATTACTTGATGGATGTATAAAAGGAAAGTGTATACAAAATTAAGTGGTGTCGAGGGCGGGCTTTGATCCCGCGACCTCCGGATGTCTCATCAAGTCTGGCCCTAATGTATAGACATGATTATGAGTCCGGCGCCCATTCTGGCGAATGAACAGCGCATGGACATCCGAAACCAGGTTGCCCCACATAAAGGAAATATTATGTGTCTAGGCTACCTCGACATTCCATAATAGTCAGTTTTTGTGTTTTTTACTTAGTTTTAAGCATTTCTCTTTTTTTGAAATATAGAGCTTTTTTATGCTATCACCGTTTCCGTGTCATCCTTAATCTATTTTACGGTTTTCGAAAATGTGGCATGACACAAGATATATATGTGGCATGGTTTACAGATTTATTCATTATTAGCTGGTGAACTAAAGTTTGACAGAACGAAAAGTCACAAAAGAAGAACTCTTGGAAAAAGCTAAAAAACCAGCAGCTGAGGCATTGAGATTACATCCTTATTACAAGGGCAAAATGCAAACTATCCCTAAAGCTGCTATATGGGGATTCGATGCTTTTAGTGTCTGGTATACACCAGGTGTTGCAGCACCTTGTTTGGCTATCAAAGAGAATAAAAATGAAGTCTATAAACACACCAATAAAGGCAATATGATTGCTGTTGTATCCGATGGAACTCGAGTTTTAGGTTTAGGCGATATTGGCCCAGAAGCAGCTATGCCAGTTATGGATGGTAAATGTATGCTTTTCAAATACCTCGGTGGTGTTGATGCAGTTCCTATTTGTTTGGATACTAAAGATCCTGATGATATCATTAGAACTGTGAAACTTTTACAACCTTCATTTGGTGGCATCAATCTTGAAGATATTTCTAAACCTAAATGTTATGGAATACTTGAAACTTTAAGAAAGGATCCAGAGATTAAAATCCCTGTTTTCCATGATGATGCACAAGGCACTGCAACTGTTATTCTTGCAGGTGTTCTTGGAGGCTTGAAATTTGTTGGTAAAGAGATTGACCAGGTAAAAATAGCAATGCTTGGTGTTGGTTCAGCTAATACCAGAACAGCATATTTGATGATTGCTGCTGGAATGGATCCCAAAAATATTGTTATGTGTGATTCTACTGGCATAATTATAAAAGATCGTCAAGATATCATTGATGAAAAAGATTATGATTTCTTCAAGTATGACTTAGCACAAAAAACTAATGGCGAAGGACTTACAGGTGATTTTGGCGAAGCAACAAAAGGAGCTGATATTATGATATCAGCAGCTAAATCAGAACCAGGTACAATAAAGAAAGAATGGGTATCACACATGGCGAAAGATTCCATTGTTTATGCTTGTGCGAATCCATTACCTGAAATCTGGCCTTGGGATGCAAAGGAAGCAGGAGCTAGAGTTGTTGGCACAGGAAGAAGTGATTTCCCAAATCAAGTTAACAATAGTCTTGGATTTCCAGCAATATTTAGAGGGGCATTAGATGTTCAAGCAACAACCATCACTGATGAAATGTGCATTGCTGCAGCTGAAGCACTTGCTAATGTAGCGATTAAAAAAGGTGTAACAGAAGATTATATTATTCCTAATATGACTGAATGGGAAGTTTTCCCAAATGAAGCTACAAGTGTTGGTATGAAAGCTATCGAACAAGGCATAGCTCGAAATGTCATGGAAGAAAAAGAATTGTATAAATTGGTTGAAGAACGAATTAGAATTGCTCGAGATATGACAAGTACTTTAATGGAAACTAAATTTATTAAACCAAAGATTTAGTTTTCTTTTTTTTCTTTATTTTTCTATTCTTTCAAAAATTATTAGTGCTATTCTTTGTGAAAGAAAACTTATTCCAGCTATAGCTACCCATGCGGTAAGATTAGCAATTAAAGGTAAATCTTGTGATATACCACTACTTACTTGTAGGATATAATCTGTTGCTACAATTAATTGATACATGAATGTCCATTCATATGCTTCAGGAATTCCATAAACAAAGATAGTGATGAAATTAACTAAAAAAGGAATGATATAAAATAAAAATAATGTAGGTATAATCGCTATTGAACTTGAGAAATTAAAGTAATTTGATATTATTACAAATAATGTTGTTAGAGAAATTGCTAGTATGGCACCAACCATTAACATAAAAAATGCTTTTAACATTAACAAAAATGTTAACGAAAAACCAATCCAAATCCAAAGTATTAAATCGAAAGTAAGAATTGAAGCTATGCTTGTTATTGTTGTTCCTACAATTACTGTGAGCATATGAGCGATATAGATATTTGCTTTTTTAATTGGCAAAGCGAAATATCTTTCCATACTATCATTTGTTGATTTTCCAAAGCAATCTAATGTTAACATTAAGCCAATTAATTGTAGTAGAAATTGACCTATCAAGATATAACCTGAAGTGCAGAATTTAAGGAAATCATCAATACCTAAATCCAATATAAGAGCCTCGAAATCCTCTACTATGGAATTAAGAAATATAATTGAAGGAATAAGTATTAATGAGAAAGCAACGAAAAATTTCAACGATAATATAACGCGTTTAAATTCGTACCTGAATATTAAACCAATTTCTCTGAAATCAAAAAGTACTCCTTTAAAAGCATCTTCTAAAAACTTACTTGCTATTGCCATTTATTCCTTACTCTCCTTATTTTTATTTGATAAAGGTTGTTTCTCTTTTTTCTGTTCAACATAAGGGCGATATGAAAAGACACCAATTTTATGTTCCAATAATTTATTTATAACATTAATACTATTTTGGAGAGCATTTTCATCTCTTATGAATATCTTTCTCCCTGATAGCTCAAAGTCTCCCTCGCCTAAAATTGTTTTAATTTCACTAATATTTGGTTTTTCTTCAGACAATATTATTTCCATAAAACTACATCTTTTTGTAACAACATCAGCTATAGGACCATCCATTATTATTTGACCACGATCAATGAGTATTAAACGATCACTCATTATTAAGGCATCTTGAATATTGTGTGTTGACATAATGATTGTTTTATTAGAATCTCTTACATAATCTTGAACCATTTGATAAATTTTCATTTTACCTTGAACGTCAATAAAGGATACTGGTTCATCGAATAATATTATTTCTGGATCACCTATAATAGCCATAGCTAAACTTAATCTTTGCTTCATACCTGAAGACATCATTTTTGGTGGTAAATCTGACCATTTTGTTAAACCAATTAATTCGAGCAGTTTTGATACTTCTGCCTTAGCTTTTGAAATAGATAATCCCCTTAATAGACCAAAATGTAATAATGATTCACCACAAGGAGTTTCTAAGAAGAAATTAAAATCAGATGGTAAATAACCAATAAGGCTTTTTATTTTTCGGGGATAAATAGAAACATCCAAACCATTAACTACTACCGTCCCACTTGTAAGGTGGACCAAGCCTATCAATGCTTTCATTATAGTTGATTTCCCAGCACCATTTGGACCAAACAAACAAACTCGCTCACCTTTATTGATTTCAAAATTAATGTTACGTAAAGATGTGACACGAGAACGAGAGAAATAATTTCCAAAGATTTTATCTACGTTTTTTACTTGAATTAATGGTTCCAAATTTCCTTACCCTCGTTAAATAACATCTAATAGATTATTATTTTATTCTACTTAAAATTATTCTGAGGATTCTAATAGATTAATTATCTGATTGCTAAAACAATATTTTTTACTAACAAAAGTTATGACATTCATAGAATAAAATTAATGTGAAATGAATAATGAACCTTTATAATTGGAAAAAGAAGACTCTCTTTGCGATTGTGGTATCATTAATATTATTTGCTTTTACAATTGACATTATAGAGGCACAATATTCCATCTATTTCAAAGATTTACCACAAGGCAAGGCAAATAATGGGTTTCCATTTGAAGGACAAAAAATGATTTATGATGTAACAGGCACAAGCTTAATTTCATTTTCAGGAACATTATATGTAAATTATTATAATAAAATAAATCCAACTACTATCAACGGTTCTTTACATATCGTAGTCCGTTCAGAAGGAGGAGAATTGAACTATAATGAAATGGCTTTTGGGCATGAAAATCTAACAAATAGGGATTTGTATATTAACGGCGAAGATACTGTAATCATTAATATTTTTATGATATACTTCTTTGATTGGGATCAATATAATGTGACACCAACACCAATGTGGATTTTCCCTGAAGAAATGCAAGCAAATAAAACTATTCAATTTTGGAATTATACCGCAACAACTTATCGTAGTAATTCTATTGCACTCATGGATCATTATTATGAAGTTTTTGTTTTTCATATTCATGGGAATGATATAGATATGACATTAATGTATACTTATGCTAGAAATGACGATGGAAATTGGTATGGATTATTAGTATACTATTCGGGATCGTTTATAGAACCGCGATCACAATTACGAATGTATGCAATCTTTAAACTATCGTACACTAATGCAGAGCTTATTCCACTTGAAGAATTGAATCGTAGCACAATTTTAATCACAACAGGAGCATTCTATTCCATAGTAATAACAGGAGTAATCATTTATCGCGTTAAAAAACGAAAAGATTTAACTGGCGGAGAAGTATAAACGAAATTTAAAAAAAGAGAATTTCAACAAAAGATTTAAAGATAGTAATTTAAAATCAAACTAGACGATTTAATATTATTAACGTGATGATTTCCAATGAGCGAAGTTGAAACACCAAAAATACAAAAAACTGATCGATTTGCCAATTGGAGAACCAATCCATTTGAAATCAAGATTATGGATTTATCTGTCCTAGCCTGGTTAGCAATTGGAGTCATAGAGGTAATTTTTGCTGCTTTTATTATAGATTTAAATGAAAGAACATTTGCTGCATTTTTACTTCCATTTATATTGCTAATTATAACATTATCATTCAGATTACGATTACAAGAAAAACCAGATACCCTTCGCAACACATTCATTACTTGGGCAGTACTTTTTGGAATATTAGTTATTACTACTATGATGATCTTAATATTCTACCCACCTTTGATTTAAAAATCTAAATTAATATCATCGATTCTTTTGAATCGATTTTTCTTTTAATTATTTTATTTTCAGAAAAAGTGGTATTTAAAATTAATATAGAAGATATTATTATACTTACAAAGTTAATATAATATAAACAAACTATAGTCTACAATATTGGGTGTATTTGTTGTCTCAGAAAAAAATAGAGGATCTAAAAGTAATAACTTTAGAAATGCTTGATAAATTATATTCTGAAGGTTTTACTTCAATTGAATCATTGTGCTGGTTAACAGTAGAAGAATTAGCTGAAAAGTTAGATATCAAAGAAGAAATTGCCAAGCTAATCATAGATGAAGCTCTTTCATGCATGGATAACACACCATTATCTGCAGTTGAATTATTAGAAAGTGAAAATAAGAAACAAAAAATTTCTACTGGTTCAGATGAATTGAATGAATTGCTAGGAGGGGGAATTTTTACAGGAGAAATAACTGAAGTATCAGGTGAATTTGCTTCAGGGAAAACTCAATTATGTTTCCATTTATCAATAAATGTACAGAAACCATACAAAGAAGGTGGATTAGATGGGAGTGTTTATTATGTGGACACAGAAGGCACTTTTTCATCCACAAGAATAGCCCAAATTGCTGATAGTAATGGTTTAGACCCGAAAAAATTCCTCAAAAATATTGCTGTAACAAGAACTTACAATTCCGATCATTTAATGTTTATAATTATGAATGCTGAAAAATTGATCAAAGAAAGGAATGTGAAACTCTTTATTATTGATTCAATAGCATCTCATTTTAGAGCTGAATATATTGGTGAAGAAAAATTAGTCTCGAGACAACAAGCTGTTATGAGATTAGCTGAGACACTTAAACATTTAATTGAGAAATTTGAATTAGCAATTGTTGTTACTAATCAAGTAATTGCTAGCATTGATGAAAATATGTTTGATAAATCACCCTATCCAGCACTTGGTTTTGCTTGGGCTCATAGACCTCATCAAAGAATTTTGCTTAGGAAAGGCAGAGGACAAGCAAGAATTGCACGAATGTATGATTCTTCGAGATTACCTGATAGGGAATGTGTATTCTTTATAACTGAAAAAGGAATTTCTGATAAAAGCCTCTAATAATTTTATTTATTAGTGTTTTAACCACTCTTCTTCTGGGATTTCTAAAATCTTTAGTATCTCTACTTTAGAAATTTCACCTTCTCTAATAATTTGAGGTGAAGGTTCTAATTGAAAATCAACTATTGTTGATGGTTTATTTCTAGTTAATTCGCCTGCATCTAAAATAAGATCAACATCATTTTCATTTATTGAACTAAGAACCATTTCAATTGTATAAGGAGTATTTGTACCTGATAAGTTAGCACTTGTAGAAACTAACGGTTTGTTCATTTTTGAAATTATTAAATTAACAATTTCTAAACTGGAAATTCTAAATGCAATACCTTCTTTATTTACAATATCTGGTATAATGGGTTTTTTTGGCAAGGCAATAACTAATGGACCCGGATGAAATTTTTCTATCAATAATTTTGCTTTGGGATTGAGTATAGCAATTTCTTCTATCATTTTCATAGAATTTACTATTACAGGTAATGGATTGTCTCGAGGGCGTTTTTTTATTTCATAAATTTTATTGACAGCGTTGATATCATAAGCATTACAACCTATACCATAAGCAGTTTCAGTAGGATAAACAACTATTCCACCGTTTTCTAATATCGAAGCTGCTTTATCAATTACATTTGGGTCAGGATTTTGCCAATCAATTTTAATGATCACGAAGAATCACCTGTTGAATGCCATTTAATCTCTACAGTATCACTACGCCAATCCGGTAATACTTGTGAATTGTTTATCGATGTTGCTCCTGAAGAATTGTAGTTTAAAATGCCTCCCCATGCAATCATTGTACCATTGTCACTAGCGTATTCATAAGGACAAATAGCAAACTTCAATCCCCAATCGTTACAAATTTCTCTTAACATTGATTCGAATCGTTTATTTCTGGCAAAACCACCTACTACTAAAAGCTCATCAGTTCTTGTATGAGCTATAGCTCTTTCAGCTATCTCAGCAAGCATAGATAATGCAGTTTCTTGTAGGCTAAAAGCTACATCAGCCACATCTTTCTTTTCCTTTTTAACTAATCGTATTGCAGCAGTTAAAATCCCTGAAAAACTAACACTCATGCCTTTAACGCTATAAGGTAATTCATAATATTTTTTCCCTTGAGCAGCTACTTTATCG
This sequence comes from Candidatus Gerdarchaeota archaeon, assembly GCA_016840945.1. Next base: position 19,526 of record JAEORJ010000136.1, on the reverse strand, counting down.
AATAATGGCCCTGGCCATGGATTGTTTGGATCATGAATGCCAATTTCTCGGGAGAACTTGTCTAAACAATTACCTATTGATATATCTAACGTCTCACCAAAAATAGTATAATAATTATCAACTAATGAGGTAATTTGTGTTGTTCCTCCACTAACCATTAATATAACAGGACTTTTGCATTGAGTTAATACCTTACCAATTTCAATATGACTGATTACATGATTAACTCCGATAAGAGGAATTTTATTATAACTTGAAAGCGAACGAGCTATTACAGCACCAGTTCGTAAGCATGGGCCCATTCCAGGTCCTTGTGAAAAAGCTATGAGATTTATATCATCAAAAGTTAAATCAGCTTGTTGAAGAATTTTGTTTATTAATTCTGGGGCTATGTCACTATGGTGTCTTGCAGCTTCTCTTGGATGGATGCCACCACCAATAGGTGGAATGTAAGAGGATCTAACATCAGCTAGAATTGTTCCAGTAGAATCAATAATGCCTAAACCAAAAGTATGAGCAGTACTTTCAATCCCTAAACAAATAATCTTTTTATGGGAAATCTTAGGCATTGTTAAATTTACTTCCTTAAATTAGTTATGAATTTTAAAATTTAAACTATGAAATAAATGTATCTAAAAACTAGTAGAATAAAGAGTACCAGATTTTCTTATTTGTTATCAAGTTCAAGTGGGAAAACAGTTGCTAAAGCATTATAGATTGTTTGATTAACATAACTATCGGCATCAGATAAAATTAGTTCAATAACCTCTTCTAAAATTGTTCCTTCTTGATCCTTAATATGATCTAAACCTAATTTTGCTGATAGAGTAGGTTCAGTAGTATGAGCGTATTTTCCTTCCTCAATTTTTTGATATCCAGCACTAATTAATAATTGATGAACACGTTTTAGATCTTTTTCAATTTTTGGGGTGCCTATTCGTAAAATCATAGGCCGTGATATTTCAACCATTTTCTTCACCTATTATTTATAGCTTGTCAAGTTCAATGACTATCCATTTTATTGCTTCTTCTACACCCTGGCCAGTTGTTGCGACCGTTGGTTGAATATGCCAACTCCTATTGCCAACTTTTTCAGGTTGATCTAAATCGCAAGCTCTTATAAGCTCCTCTATACTCATTGCTCCTTCTTTATCTTGTTTATTTGCTACTATAAGCAAAGGAGCATCGGGATATAAAGGATCCATTAAAACTTTCCAGAGTTCATTCTTAGCTTCTTCAATACGTTCTCGATCAGAGGAATCAATGACAAAAATAATAGCACTTGAACCTTTCATTAACGTTCCCCACAACGTTCTGAAATGTAATTGACCACCTAAATCGAAAATACTCATGTTGACATTTTCTCTTTGCAAAACTTCTACGTTTACACCAATTGTTGGTAAAGTTTCAATATTTTTCTCAAATCGAAGGAAATTTAACATCGTAGTTTTTCCTGCAGAATCTAGCCCAACTACAGCTATTTTAAATTGCTTCTTTTGGCGGAATAGTCTTGCTAAAAAGCTCAATTAAATCGTCCTCTATAGTTTGTTCTCAATTATTTCCATTTCTACATTTTAACTCGGTATATTATCATTTTTGAAGTTATTTATTTAGGTCTATACTCCACGCAATCATATTCTTGAATAGTATTAATAAATCCATCTAATGTATTAAATTTTGTACATAATAATCGGTTATATATATTATAACAGCATTTTCTTACACTAATGGAACAATGATTTCTATTGTATCCAATCGTTCATCAAATTTTACTATACCTTTACTATCCAAATTACGTAGAGCTTTTAGTATTATTACAGGGGGAGTTTTTGAAACAGCATTTTTTAACTCTTCCAATCCCATAGCTTGTTTACGATATGCAAGAGTGGCTAAGATATCAACTTCAGGAATGTCAATTCTTACTTCTTTTAGTAGAAAATCAATTATCGGACTAGTTTTCATATCCTTTTCTTCTTCTATTTTCAACTCAGCTAATGCTTGTTGCGATTCGACTAATTTTCTATCCATCCTTTCTTTTAATTCATCTCGCTCTAGTATTTTTGATCTATTAATTGATTTCATTTCAACAATTGATGATTCATTTTTTGCTAATTCATCGCGAATTGCGGTAATTTTTGAACCTAGTAATGTTAAATCTTGATTTAATGATGATATCTTTTCCTCTTCATCCTTGATAGAAATGTTCAATCGCTCAATATTTTCTTTTATTGAATTTATTTCACCCATCAAATCTTTCTTTTGATTTTCTAAATTGATTTCATCTCTTTTTCGATCGTTTAGATTCTGTTCCAATTGCTTGAGATTTTCCTCACTTTTTTCAAGAAAAGATAGAGCTGTTTCAATCTCTTTCACAGAATCATTTAATTTTTGTTTCAAAATTTGTTCTAAACGTTCTAAACGTTCCTTTTCAGTTGTTAAGTTTCGTTTAATGCTAACAAAATCAGTCATATTCTTTCCTCCAATTATAGTTTCAAACTCCCAGTAATTGTAATTATTCCTGAGGAGTTATCATATGTTAGTAAGTTTCTCTTCATCAAGCCCTCTAATGTTTTTTCAATAAGATTGTTTGATAATCCTGTTACTTTTGATATAGTAGCTAAATCGGTATTCTTTCTTCCATCCAATGATTGGATGATTTTTATCTCATTAAACTCAATATGATCATGTTTAATCAAATATTCCAAAGCCATACGTTCACCTTTAATTTTACGAATGGCATCTCTTTTAGCTTCAACTTGTTGTTCTAATGCATGAATCTTCTCTTCAGTAGATTCAACAATTTGAGAGATTTCTGCAAGTAAACGTTCGTTTTGCTCTTTTTCTAAGCTTAAATCATTTTTAGCATTTTGTAATTTAGTTTCAAAAGCAATTAATTCAGAAGAAATATCTCTTTTATTTGATTCTAATTTTGTTCTTTTTTCAGTGTTACTAGTCAATAAATCTTGAGTTTCTTTTAGCAATCTTTCATGATTTAGCTTTTCTTCTTTGAGAGAATTTATTTCTTGAGAAAGGCTCAAATTTTTAGACTCATAATGTGAGATTTCATCATTCTGTCTTTTCTCAAAATCAATTAATTCTTGAATAGGTTCTTTTATATCCTCTAATCCTTTTGTTGTTGTTTTAATTGAATCATTGAATTCATGCTGGATTTCATCAATAATCAAAGCATCCCTTTTTAATGCTGATAACACTTCTGAAAGATCTGTCATTGTTTTATTACACCTAATTTAGTTTAACAATAATCTGTGAAAAATATTTCGATTTTTTATCACTAAATTAATGAAACTTATTTTTCAAAATAAAACTGTTCACCTTAGGGCAAATTTAGTACTTAAAAAAATGAAAAAAGATTTATGGAATAAAGTTAATCCATAAATACATTTTCTGCTACATCATCCATTACTTGGATTATTGCAGGATTGTGCTTACCACGAATATTTGTTATGAAATCTTCTGAAGGTAGATTTAACTTTTTGATTTTAGCCCAATCTTGAGATAGCTTTTCAACTAAAGTAATTCTATTTATTAATAAAGAAACACATTCAGAGTGTTTTAATTTAGTCATATCCTTAACTATATCAGCTAAATAAATAGAATTTTCACCATTATCAATGCGCTTTTTATCCATGTCCATAACTACTTCATTGGAGTAAAATTGCAATAGATCTCTTTGTATTCTAATTATATCAGCATCTCTTGGATGGATGAAATCCTTTGCATAATTTACAATGCGTAATTCTCGTTCAGGTGCAAAACATTGCAGTGTATCTAATATCATATTTAGTAAAACTTCATTCTTATCTGATTCCGGATCAAGAACGATAAGAACTAATTTTCTATTTAGAACAGCATTGAATATTCTGTCAAAGTTCTTATTGAATTGTTTAATTAAGAAAGGCATATTGCCTTTATTTGCATCACGTTTCTTAACTTCTAATCCTATAGGACGATCAGCTTCTCTAGAAGGAATAGGTTCCCGCACAGGTGCGGTTACAGTTTTCGCTTCTGTTGTTGGTGCAATACTTGGTGCTGATGCTGTTCCAGCAGCTGTTTTACCATCAAAAGATTTTATTGAATAATACACTCTATTACCCATTTTAGTAGTATAAAGAAAACCAGCATTTAGAATCTCTTGAATATTAGCCACTGCTTCCTGCGGGGTAACTTCAGTTTTTTCGATTACTTCTTCAAAAGAAGCCATTTTTGAATCAAGAATAGCTAATGCTGTTTTATGTAATCTTTGGGGAAGTTCCATTACACTTAGGGTATCCAAATCTCTTCTACTACCAGGTTTTGTCATTATTCGATTAGCAAAGGCACTTCGTATTTGATCTAGTCTTGAATCAAAACCTTTGAATACAGATGCATCATCACCATTCCAATTATTAACAAAATCTTTGGGAAATACAGCAAAGAATAATTTTTCTAATTCTGGTACAAGTATTTCAAGTACACCAAGCTCATTAGGATCAGATACTATTATAAAAAGCACGTTATCAGATAAGGTATAGCTAAATTTATTGTTACCAGAAACTTCTTCATTCTTCTGCCCTGCAAAAGCTTTAGCTGAAATTCCATCAATTATCGTCTGATATTCACCTAACGAGGAATTAGTGTCAGCTGATTCCCCAGGTTCATAACTACGATTAACTATTGGAATTTTATTTTTTAGAATAATTACTCGTTTTATCAAAATAAACTGCTCCAGATAAAGTGTGCATTTTCTAATATATACAGTTTTTTAGTATTAAATGATTCTTATAAGTGAAAATAAATGTAACTGTCTAAACATAGGCCACTTTTTATTTAATTTTAGAGTTATTTTCAATTCTAAATTTAAATGAAAAATTCGAGCGATTTTTAATAATATATTTTCCATAGGAAAATTTTTATCGTTATTCCCAATCATTCATATCGATAGCACACAGAATCTGTTAATAAAATGATTAAGTAATGATGTAAAACTAAAAAAATTGATTTGAGGTAGGATATTTGTCATTTGTACAAAGTGCTCAAAAGAAAGAGAGAACGAATCAAATAACGTTGGATCCCAGAACAAAATTACTAATGCTATTATTCGCTTCTTTTTTGGCTGTTCTAATAAATGACAACATATTACTTGCAGCTTTAAATGCAGTTATTATCATCCTAACATTTATTTCCAATGTCAATATTAGACTATTCTGGAGGGCAATTAAACCAGTATTATTTTTAGTACCTGCGATTTTGATTATACAAATTATCTTCCCAATTGATACTTCAGGATATGAATTCATTATTAGTTTTAAATTTAATTTTTTTAATCAATTACAAATCTCAAAAGATAGTATATTAATCTCTACAGGAACAATATTATCAGCATTAATTATCTGTCAAAGAGTTTTAATTTTAACAATGGGTTCTGTTCTTTTCAGTTTAACAACAGATTCCAGCAATTATCTCCAATCTTTACAAAGAATAAAAATACCTTATACATTAGCATTTACTACTGGATTAGTAATTTACTTTTTACCTATGATTACTTCTGAGGTAAATAATTTACAAATCGCTTTAGAGACTCGAGGTGTAAGCATCAATAGAGGATCATTTAGAAAACGCATTCAAGCTTTTCAAATATTATTAACAGCATTATTGATGAATTTCTTAGAGAAATCAAAGTATCAAGCTATTGCGCTAGACACCAGGGGATTTAATACGAGAAAAAAGAGGACTTACTTTAATAGGTTAAAATTATCAGTAATAGATTTTATAATGATAATACTCTCAATAGCATTATTTGGTGTGATAGTATATTTCTTTAGGGAAATGATTGCTGAATTCTTTAAATCATTTTCTAATTTCTTTACATTCAACCAAAATTAGGTGAAATAGATGGTAACAAAATATATTGGTATAACTGGTGCAAAAAAATCAGGAAAAACTACAACGATAGAATTTTTAGCCCCAAAATTATCAAAAAAAGGCTTTAATGTTGGCACGGTTAAATTAGCATTTAAAGATGTAAAATTAGATGTTGAAAAAGAACACTATGATGTTGAAAGACAAAGAAAGACCAACGCTGCAAAAACGATGTTCAAATCAAAATCAGAGACAACCATATTTTATAATGAATCAATGTCTCTGAGGAGTGCTTTGTTTAAGTTTGGTGAGGGATTAGATATTGTGCTTATTGAGGGATCTAAGGAGGATCTAATTGGTTATCCACATATCACCTTATTGAAAGAAGAAGATCAAGAAAAGGAATTTGTGAATGAATATACAACAATAATATCGTCTATACCAGAATTTTCTATTAACAATGAACAGGAAAAATATATTCCTTTTGAAGAATTAGTAGAAGCCGTTATACTTAAAGCATTACCCTTATTCCCTGAATTAAATTGTGAACATTGTGGATTTAAGTCTTGTAATGAACTAATGCAACAAGTAATTCAAGGAAATAAAACAATCCACGATTGTTATGTGATTGAGAATGAGGATTCAGAAGTCATTTTAGAAATAAACAACCAAAATATTCCATGCAATCCTTTTGTACGAACCATCATAAAAAATGTGATGGGAGGTTTCTTATCATCATTAAAACTTGAAATTGATTCCTTAGAAGAAGCGAATATTAAAATTAATTTTAAAGGGCAAATGGAGAAAAAAGAATGAAGAAACAGTATAAAATAATTTTAATCGCTGTTATTGTTAATATTGTCTTACTAAGTTCTCTTTTAGCAGTTTATTTTACAGTTTGGAAACCAAATTTGGTTGGAGAAGAAGGAAATTTAACAATTTCAATATTTAATGAAGAAACTCTTGTATATAATATAACTCAATTAGAAGAATTTCCAAGTATAACTGAATATTATTTGTTACAAGGAAATCCAACAGAAAATGCATCTTACACAGGAATCTCACTCTATTATATTATTACTGAAATTGCTAATATTACTGAAAATGTTAATGTAAAAATTACCGCATCTGATCTGCTATCAGTATCCTTTAATTTAAATGAATTAAGTAATTTTCAAAATATTACAATCGCTTACAAAAAAGATGGCGAGTATTTAAAAAGTCAAAATCAAGGTGGAGATGGGCCATTACGATTGATAGTACCGCAAAGCTATACCTATCCCTATGAATGGAACGCTCAATCTTGCTTAAAATATGTAGTTTTAATTGAAATCTTGAGCATTGATTAAAAATAAAAATAAGATGATGAATAATGAGAAGATTTAGCACCTATGACTTGATAATAATAGCCCTTATGGCTGCTTTAGGATTAGGTACTAAACAACTTATTCGACCATTGATTGCTTTAATAACTGCACCACTATTTATACCAGGTGGAGCTATTGCTGGGGGATTCTATATGCTTTGGATTGTCTTAACTAAAAGACTTGTACCAAAATTTGGTTCTGGGTTAATGTTTGCAATCACACAAGCTTTAGTAGTTATGATCTTACCTTTTGGGAATCATGGAATCTTTACTTTGATAACTTATACATTACCAGGTCTTAGTGTTGATTTAGTGGATTTATTATTCTTTAAAATGAATAATTCGATTATCTGTTCACTCATTGAGGGTTCTGTAGCAAATATTATTGGAACAATTAGCGTTTTATTCATTTATGGTATGCCATCTGAATATATTTTATTCGTTGCTTTGTTAGCTATTTTCACCGGAAATATAGGTGGCATTATTGCTTATTATATTGCTAAATCCGTTTCAAATCAACTGATAATAGAATCAACAATTAAAGATACCAATTTTACTGAAGATAAAAAGAATGAAGAAATAACATCATCAGATGTTAATTAAGCTGTTTTTTCATAAACTATTTTCCCATTGAAAAAAGTCATCAAAACATTTGTATCTTTTATTTCTTCAGGATTTATCGATAAAATGTCTTTATCTAATACCACAAAATCAGCGACTTTACCAACTTCAATTGAGCCTTTAATGTCTTCTTCAAAACTTGAAAAAGCAGCTCCTAATGTAAAATGATATAATGCTTCTTCAACTGTAATTTTAATGTTTTCAATAGGATGTGCTGCTACTGACCAAATGCCAAAAATTGGACTCATTGGCATGTTATCTGAACCAAAACACAACTTGGCCTTTGAATCAATAATCATTCTGAAATTGTTAAGTAGTTTATATCTTTCGGGACCCAATCTAGTTTCATACAATTGACCTTGTTTTCCCCATCGTCCTGGAAAATTGGGTTGCATAGATAATATTAATCCTAATTTATTTACTCTATCTAATTGATCCTTATGGAGATATTCAGCATGCTCAATGCGATGTCTGCCAGCTTGAACTTGTGATATATCATCAAGTCTCTCAAAAGCTTCTAAAATCCAATCAATAGCTTCATCACCAATTGCATGAGTTGCTGTTTGCCAATTATTATTGACAGCTATTTCAATTGTCTCATTAAATTCATCTTTATCAATATAGAAACCGCCTTTAACTTTCGAATCATCAAAATATGGTTCTTTTAATGCTGCAGTTCTAGCCCCTAATGATCCATCAGTGAAAATTTTAACTCCACCAATGCGCAAAATGCTATCTCCATAGCCAGTTAAAAGACCTGTTTCAAGATAATTATCAAAACTTAATCTTGGAATATTAACATAGATTCGTATACTCAATTTCTCTTTTTTCCAAGCGTTGAGATAAGCTTTGAATCCTTTTAGTGATAAATTATCTGTTACAGAAGTAACTCCTAATGAATGAGCAAAGGAACAAGCTAGTTTAACTGCTTCGTTGTATTCTTCTTGGCTTTTCTTTAATTTTGGTGAATCAGCTAAGCGATCAATAAGAGCATCAGTAATAATTCCTATTGGTTTTTTAGTTGTTTGATCCAAATCCAAATCTGAATCATCCCAATTAACACCAAGCTCTTGTAATGCTAATGAATTAACTGCTACCAAATGCCCACAAACTCTTCGAGCAAAACAAGGGTTATTAGAAGCAATTTTATCCAATTCATCCAATGTTAAATATCTTTTATCTGTCCAATTGCTTTCATCCCATCTTTCAGCAAAAATCCATTTCCCTTTTGGAGTTGTTTTTACTCTTTCAGCAATTTTCTCAAGTGCTTCTTCAGGAGATTTAACTTCAGCTAAATCAACGTCTTGAAATTTAGCACTCATAGCTATTAAATGCGTATGGGTATCATTAAAAGCAGAACAGAGGAATTTGCCTTTAAGGTCAATTACTTTTTTTGATTTTGGAAAATCATCTAATAGTAATCTCGTTTTACCAACAGCAATAATTTTACCATTGTTTACTGCTACAGCTTCAACAACTGGTTCTTTATTATTCATAGTAACAATTTTACCATTAGTAATCAATAAATCAATTTCATCATTTATCATTAGCATCAATTGAATTAATTATGAATTGTTTTTGAGTTTTTCTTTATTAATCGAATAATCGATATAGTAAACCTAAAACAAAAGCTAATGCTAAATAAAGAAAAATGCGCAATACATATCTAATAGCAGGATTCCTTTGAATAATATTCTTTGAGCTTTCAATAACATCAATCGTTGGAACTCGAGGTTCCTTAAAATTAACTAAGAGTTCATCGATTTTTGTTAAAATTTCTAGTTTATTAATTAATGATAAAGCTGCTTCATAACGGTGATGATAAATATAGAAATCATTCAACCATTCAGAAGGGATTTTATCTTGATTTAGAATTTCACTTATTCTCTTTTCAATTGTCTCTAATCCAGAGATATTTTGAGTTATAAGGAAAATTTCAATTAAAGTGGTAATACCAAATGATGGAGCATTGGCAATTAACTTATCTAGATAATTCAACTCCTCTAATTCATCGAATTGTTCTGATAATTTTTGTAAGAAATCCTTAGGTGTTGTATCAAGCTTTTGACTTAATTCATAAAACCAATCAACAGGTAAATTATTGGATTGATAAGCAATTACTTGTAAAATACCTTTCAAAATATCAGAATCTATTTTATCCTCAGGTAAATCACGCAAATATTTCATCGCTACCTCATAAGCTTGCATTTCTGATGAAATCGAAAACCGGTAAAGTGCAGATAAGATCTTATCCTTATGTTGTAAGCCAAAAAACACTGCTTCTTCTAAAAACCGACCAAAAAATAACAGAAAAATAATTTCCAAACAGCCTATTAATAAAGAGATATCCAATGTAAGTTTATCTAATATTACTCCAATTATTAATGCTATAAATAATCCTGCTGATGCTACATAACTAGAAATTAGAACTGCATTTAGAGTCCGTTCACGTTTACAGATACGACAGAACTTGAAAGATTTCATTGATTTTAATTCATTTGTAGTTACTCCTTTATCTAAGGTTTTTAAGGGGAAACCACATTTTTGACAACGAATTATTTCATGATTTATCATTTCATCGTTCAAGGTAATGTCATTATGTTTTAAACATTTCATAACAAAAAAGCTTTGGTTCTCTTGTTCTTTTGCTTTATTTGTTTTATTTTCAGTATCAACAAGTAAATCCAAAGACATCTTTAAACAGTGCTCCTTTTGCTTGGATTATTTGTTCTCTTTTTGCGATTTTCTTAATATTGCAAGGGCTTTTTTAAGAACAATATTTGATGACAAAAGCTCATTAAAAGTAACACCGTCATCTAAGCTTTCACTGATTGATGAAACAAAATCTAAAAATTCTTCACTTTCGAGTAATTTAGCTATCTCTGTATTAGCTAAATCAATTTGATTTTGAACTTTAGAATGATTCTCATTAAGTACATTTTTCTTAAGTGGAGAATTATTAACCATTTTAATCAATAATAGGTACAAATTGCAATATTAAAACTACTTAAAAATAAATTAATTATAATAGATATTAAGAATTAAACATAATTTTGCTGACAACAACAAGTTTTTTTATAAGAATTACACAATAAACGAAACGAAAGAGTGAAATTGTAAAATAATTATCAAATAACAGGTGGACTTTGGTGAAATTATTAGCGAAAGTGGTCTTAGCGGGAGCTGGTGGTGTTGGCAAAACAACACTAATTCATAGATATATTACTAATAGTTTTATTGATTCTACAAAGCTAACTATTGGCGCAGCATTCCATACACACGAGATAAAAACTGGTGAACATTCTGTTTTAGTTCAGATATGGGATCTTGGTGGCCAAGAACAATTCAAACAAATGGGTATTTTTGATAAATATTTCAAAGGAGCCACTGTTACTGTTATTATGTTTGATTTAACTAGAATATCAACTTTAGATAGTATTCCTGAATGGTCTGATTTAGCTATTAATTCAAGCAAAACAAAATTAATACTAGTCGGTGGAAAGAAGGATCTACCACAAAGTATGCATTATGATGAAGAGTCACTTAAAGAATTGTTTGACAAATATAATTTTGTCTCTTACCATGAAACATCATCAGCCTCAGGTGAAGGAGTCGATAAAGTATTTGATTCAATTGCTAATGTTATTATTGATTCCACCTTAGAAAAGAAAATGCAAGAACAAGAAAAACAATAGTCCGTTTCCTTAATAATTAATTTTAAATAAAATAATACTGGGATTAATGTAAATTTAATAAACTTTAGTAAATCCTTAACTTTATTAAAGCTAATAATAATAATGAAATAAAATCAAATATGAGAGAAATAATGTTAAACTTGGGGATGTTGATACGTAATGCCTAATAAACCAATATTAGCAAATCTGAAAGCGATGATTAGTACAATCATTTCACACGGGAAAACTGGCGATTTACGTTCAGTAGTTCATGTTCTAAATGATTTTGAAAAACTAGTAAAAAATTATCGCAATGATTCTGAGATCCAATTGTTATCAGCTCAAGCGTACCGTCATGCTCTAGAACCATTTGGTGTTGCTAAGAAGTTTAAAGACTGCGAAAATATGATATTAAAAATAGAAACAATTCTTAAAACAGACTCACGGTCAGAAGAACTACAAGAGATTTATAGTGAGGCATTAAGTGCATTAATTTATCATTATATTATGCATGAAGAAGATAAAGGAGTCCACAGAACTTTAACAAAACTTGGAGCTTTTGCTACAAAACATCAACACAATCCTTTTGTTCAATTTAATTATGCAATGGCTCTTTCTCAAGTAGCTGAATATTTCGCTAGAAAAGATAACAAGGATATCGCCTATAACATTTTATGGGAGATTGTTGGGATCGTTACGTTCTATCCTGGCAAAGAGATTTTAACTCAAGTAAGTGATGGATTACTCCAATGCATAAATGTAGTAGGAAATCGATTGAATTATGACGAATTACAAAATCTCGCTAGTAGAATAGATGAATTCATCAATTTTACAAATGAATTTGAAATCCAACAAAAATTAACATCATGCCAAGGAAAAATATTCCAATATATAGCTGGTCAAAGAATGCGCAATGGACTAAGTCCAGATGGGAAAGTACAAAAAATTAAGTAATTAATTCTTGTCTTCACAAGATATCATTTGTTCTAAAATATCTTCTAGATGAGCTATTTGTATTATGCCTACAAGTTGTCGCCCACCAACTAGAATTGTTGGTAATGCTGTTACTCCATATCCTTCAGCTAATTTTGGATCTTGTTCAGCATCAATGGTTTCTACTTCTAGAGCGAATTTCTTACCAACTTTTTCAATATGATTTAAAGCTACCTTAGACCAAGCATCACCTTTCTTAACGAAGAACAAGATTTTAGTGGCAGTTTCTTTAAGAATCTTAGGAGAGATGTCAGGGATAGGCATAATTCCTTTAGCTATTTGTTGGATAATAAGATTGAATGCCGCATCAACATTTGTATCAGTTTTAGCACTTGTAAGAATAAGATTAGCCTTTGCTGCTGGAGTGTCACCTAATTTTTTCACATTAAAAGTTAATGGTAGTTTTTGGGTTTGAGCTAAATCAAGTTTAGTACCAACAAGTACTACTGGAACATCTTTATTATTATTTGCTTGTTTTAGATCTTCATACCAACCTGCAAGGTTATCAAAGCTATTTTGATTTGTTAGATCATAAGCTAATAGAGCTCCTGATGCTCCTTGAAGGTATCTCAAACCTATTTTTCTTCTATTGGGTTGACCTGCAATATCCCAAATTAATAATTTAACATTGCCATCAGGAAATTCAAAAGTTCTAACATAAAAATTCAAACCTAGAGTAGTCATATAGTCTTTTTGAAAAGTGTCGAAAATGTATCTTCTAACTAAACTTGTTTTACCTACTCCAGGATCACCAAGTAAAACAATTTTTCTTTGATACAATTTCGCCATTTAGTTTAAACCTCTAGATTTTTTTTATCGATAGTATTTTTGTAGGTTTTGTTTACTGCATCTACTAAATTAATCTTAATTATAACTTTGTGATAATTTCACAACCTGTTTCAGTGATAATGACAGTATGCTCTGCTTGAGCAACAGGTGTTTGGCTTTTACTGATCAACATCGGATAACGATTAACTGATTTCGCAGAAATCAACTCTTTCATTGCTTCAAATAGTCTTGTTTCAGACATTAATCCATCTAACCATCGTAAAGCAAAAGGTAAATTATTATATTCCTTAATTTTTTCTATAATCATTTTTGCTTCTGCTGATCTAGCTCTATTACCTGTCTGAGAGAAAATATAGCTATAAGCTTCATCATAGATATTTTCAGAACCATCAGCAGTTGTTACAAATGGTTCTATTGCTAAAACTTGACCCACTTTTAATTTGGGATTTAGAAAATCAAATTTGGGTTTGTTATTTGGAATGCTTGTTCCACTATGAAGTTTATAACGCTCTATCACATGACCTGATAAATCTGTTATTGGTACAAGTCCTTCTTTACGAACTGTTTTTTCAATTATTTCTCCTATATCCCCTGGTTTAATTCCTGGTTTAACAATAGCAATTGCTTTATCTAATGCTAATTCAGCGACTTGTTTCAATTGTCTATATGTTTTTGTTGCTCCAACAAGATAGGTATAAGCATGATCAGAAATATAACCATCTATATGCGCTCCAAGATCAATCTTTACAAGTGCTCTCTCAGGTATTGTTAATTCATCATCAGCAGGCGAGGTGTAATGAGCAGCTATTTGATTAATTGAGATATTAACTGGAAAAGATGGTTCTGCGCCCATATTTCTAATTTCGCTTTCCAAATAATCACAGATTGAAATTAGCTTTTTACCGGGAGTCATCATCTTCTTTGCTTTACGCATCACTTTAACAGTTATTTGACCAGATTGTCGATATTTTTCAAGTTCATCTTTTGTTAATAATGACAATGGAATTTCTCCTGAATCAATTCACAAATGGAAATTTACCTTTTATCAAGTTATCTGTTTTATAGTAAAAGTTTATCCTTAAGGTTTATTTTGAAAATAGTCCTTTAAACCAATTCCAAAATTTACTGAAGAGTGTTCTGAGCTCATATTTTATTGGAATATTCCAAAGCATCCAATTAGGAAACTCAACGTTTTGAATAACTAAGTACAAAAAGAGTGCTAATAAACCAAGTGATAATAGGAGTAGAAAATAATCATACCACTTAAATTTTAAGGAATAAATGTAAGTTCTTTTTTTAATAGCATTCCAACCCCGAGACTCAATTGCTTCTGCCAATTGCCAAGATCGTCTCATAGCTGAACTAAAAATAGGAATTAATAATGGAATCATATTTCTGGCTCGTTTAAAGATATTACCTCGATCTATTTGTAAACCTCGAGATTTTTGAGCTGCAACTATAATACTAGTTTCCTTTGATAATGTAGGTATAAAACGATAAGCAGTACTTATCGCCCAAGCAAAAGGATATGGTAATCGGAATTTGATAAACATCTGTGAAATGTCATCAGGTGAGACAGTATGAAAATACAATCCGAAAACAGCTGATAGCACAATAAATCTTAATCCCATAGCAATACCAATACTTGTCGCATAATCAGTTTTATTTAAAAAGGCATTTAGAATTATTATCAGTAATAGGAGAGGGATAAAAGCTACTTGTGCTTTAAGCCATTTAATAATAAATTTTCCAAGAAAAATAAAAGGTAATATTAAGCCAAGTAACATTAAAAGTGGAACCATATTTCTAAAGTATATGGTAAAACATGTAAAAACAATAACATAAAGAAATTTAACTCGTGGATCAATTTTATGGAGAGGAGATTTTTCTGTTTCATAATCAAAATAAGCTAAGACTCTATTACTCATTTGAAAACCTCATCCTTTTTTTCATTCGTTAAAAGCTTAGCTAAATTGTCAATGATTATTTCATTACTAAAAGCAGAAGGGAAATTTGGAACATTGTCCTGAATTTTTTGATTAAGATCTAGTAGTATTGGTGAGTCTAAATCAGCTGTTTCAATTAGTTTATGGTTTTTTAATAATTCGAATGTGGATCCATCAGCTAAAATTTGGCCATTAGCAAGGATTATAATTCGAGTTGCATATTCCATTATGAAATCAATGTCATGAGAAACGATTATAACAGTTATACCTTTTTTAACTAATTCACTCAGGTGCTCCCCCAAACGTTTCTTTTGGCGGTAATCTTGGCCATAAGTTGGCTCATCTAATACCAATATTTCTTGATTAGCAGTTAATACAGAAGCGATAGAGACTAATCGTCGTTCTCCACCAGAAAGCTCTAGTGGATTTTTCTCTAGTAAATGCTCAATATTGAATTGTTCAGCAATCGCAAGTGATTTATCTTCATAGTATTCTTTATCCAAGCCAAGATTTTTAGGGCAGAATTCTAATTCTTTCTTTACTGTTTCAGCGAAAAGTTGGTGATTAGGATTTTGAAAAGCTAATCCTATTTTTATTGCTAATTTAGACACAGGTGTTTTGACAATTGATTCTCCATCAATTAGAACATCACCAATAGTTGGTTTAAGTAAACCATTCAAATGTTTGATTAAGGTGGTTTTTCCAGCACCGTTTTTCCCCGCAATAGCAATAAATTCACTCGTTGGAATAGTTAATGATATATCTTGTAATACATAATCACTTTTTTTATCATATTTAAATGAAACATTACAAAATTCAATCATTAACATCACCTACAAAATTTAGTAATTTTAAAAAATCTTCAGTGTTTAATGGTAATCTATTCTGGAAATCTTTTTGATAATTTGGCAGTATTTTAGCAAAATTATTAGTTTGTGATTTTAGAGATGTAAATAACTGGGGTATTTTGGGGAGGAGATCAATTGGATAATTTACATCATATAGAACCTCTCGTGGTTCTCCTACTGAGAGAATTCTACCTTTATCAATATACACCATTATGTCAGCAAAATCAATACATCGTTCTAACCTATGCTCAGAGATAATTATAGTTTTATTATACTCCTCATTTAACATTCTTAACAATTCTAACAAATCTCTTGCACTTTTAGGTGAAAGATTAGCTGTAGCTTCATCTAAAATTAATATTGGAGGATCTAATGCCAGTGCAGCTGCAACAGCTACTATTTGTTGCTCACCACCTGAAATGGAAAAAGGTGATTTGTCTCTAAGCCTTTCAATTTTCAGTAATGATATAACCTCATCAATCCTATCAAAAATTTCCTTTTTAGGAACACCAAAATTTTCAAGTGGAAATGCAATTTCTCGTTCCACTGTTAGATTAGACAACTGATTTTCAGGATTTTGAAACACAAAACCAATAGTATTTGCTAGATTTGCTGGTGAAGTATCTGAAATGTCATTATTTTTTATTATTACTTTACCACCAAATACTCCGGGATAAAAATTGGGTATTAGGCCATTAATTGTTTTAAGAAGAGTTGATTTCCCTGAACCACTATAACCAACCAATAAATTGAATTCGCCCTCATTGAAATCTAATGTAATATTTGTTAAAGCAAAGTCAGAGCTGTTTTTGTATTTGTATGTTACTTGCTTTAGGGAAATAATTGGATGAGCCATAAAAATATCCTCAATTGATATGTCCAAATAAAACGATCTGAAGTTAGTTGTTTGTAATACTTTTCTCTAAAATATTGAATACTACCTTCATTAATTCTTCTTCTTTAATCAAACTTGGTATAGTAATTGCTGCTGCTGTAGAATGCCCTCCACCATCACCATTAAAACGTTCATTTAAAACTGGCATTACATCTTTACCAAAATGGATATTTGTATCTTTGTAAAAACTAGGTTTAGCTCGTATGATTAACCTTGTTTCTTTTTTTCGATGAGATATAATAAATGCGGCATCTGCACCTATATCTAAAAGTGCTCGAGCTGATGTTCCTTCATGTGAACCAACTTTACTCCAAACAAAAATAAAACTATTAATACGTTTCATTTTCGTCCTTGATGCACATTTAATTCTGGCAATTCGTTCTGAATCATCCATTTTTTTCTGTATTAATTTATTAGCAATATCATAGTCATCTCCACCTTTGAATAATTCATTTAGTATCCGTAATAATTTTTCATTTAGGGAGTAGAAACGTCTGCTATCGTAAATAATACCTGCTAGTAAAACATTTAGCAATTGTATATCAGGCTTTAATCGTAACTCGAAAATTAATTCAACAATCATTTCTGATACGGAAGTTCTTTCTTCGTCGATAAAAGCTAATGAAACATTTTCATTTGCAAACTTTGTTGGTGTATGGTGATCGATAATAATAATTGAATTTTTATTGTGCCTCTCGATTAATTCCAGAAATGAACCAATTTGACTTTGAACATTTACATCAACAATAACTATTAGATCATATACTTTGTTTGTTTCTTCAAGATAGGGATGATTATAATAAGAGATGATTTGAGATGTGTGTTTACTAATACCATCTACGAGGATATCAACTTGTGCTTTTGGATGAAGAGAATTTAAAATATAACTCAAGCCAAAAGCTGATGCTATCGAATCAGGATCAACACTTGAATGACCAATAATTGCAATCGATTTATAATTACCACTTTTGATTTTTTTAAGAAATTTCTTTTTTAAATCATTCACTGACTAAATTTCTCCTTTAGCAATTTATCAAGTTCTGCAAATGTATCCTCTAAGGTTTGTTTGATAATTACTTCCTCATCAAGCCCCATACGAGGTGGGAGATTTAATGATATATCAATATCAATTCGCAAATCATCTTTTGTATTATCAATATCAATACCTATATCATAAGCATCAAGATCACGATTTAAGGTTCTTTGATTTAAATTTGTTAAAACTATTTTATGTACTTCTTCAGAAATTTGCTCAATGTCGGCTTCAGTTAAGTCTCGTAAGCCGACAATAGTATTTTTTAGAGCTTCATCATTCAAAAGTATCAACCTTAATGGAAATTAAGCTATTCTTCTTCTTTTCCTTCTAAAGCTGCTTTAATTGAATTTTCAAGCTCATCAAATTGCTTGTTAAGTTTGTCAAGGCTTTTTTCTGATAATTTGATTCTAGTGTCAGCTAATTCTTTTTGATCATTTAATTTAGATTTAGTATCTTTAATAGTGCTTTTTATCATCAAACGACCAATACTTCTGTAGCATAATTCATCATCAGGTAATTCTTCAATTTCCTTCAATGCTTTCTCAATATCAATTTGATCTAATTTTAATGCTTGAATTTGTTGTTGAACAGTGGCTATCTGTTGTTGAATTGATTGGTAACGTTTAATTTTCTCTTCTAATTGTGGGCTTATTCCTTTTGACAATTTATTTCCTCCAATTGTATATCAGATAAGAGAACATCTCAAATAGCATTTAAATAAACTTTCTATAAAAATCATAAAGTGCAAATAGATGAAATCTTAATTTATAAAAATGGAATAAATAATTATAAACTAACTTTTAAAAGCTCATTAAGACTTTAAAACTAAGTAATAATCAAATAGATGGAATAGAAGTAAATGACTTTACATTTAGCATTCATATTACATATATATCAACCTCCAACACAGCAACCATCAATTCTAAAACAAATAATAAAGGAATCATATAAACCACTGTTTAATCTTCTATTAGAAAAAAACAACATACAGATAACTTTCAATATTAATGGATCATTATTTGAATTGCTAGATTTTTATGAAGAAGAGGAAATTATTGATTCAATTAGAACGTTAATTGAAAGAAAACAGATTGATTTGGTGGGTTCTAGTTGCTATCATGCAATTTTACCACTTATTCCTAAAGAAGAAATACTTAGGCAAATACAACTCAATGAAGAACTCCATCACAAAGTTTTAGGCAAGTATCTTTTCAAACCCAAAGGTTTTTGGTTACCCGAAATGGCTTACGAGTATCGGGTAATTGAACCATTAATCGAATCTAATTATGAGTGGACGGTGCTTTCAAGTATCGCTTATCCAGATACAAATTTACCTGATGATATTATCCCTTTAGTAGAACCAAATTTCATCACTTATTTTAGAAATGATTTACTATCAAATTTAATTTCATTTAATCATCCAAGCGTTGAAGAATTCTATGAACAAATGAAAGGAGAAAAGGATCCAGAATCTGACAATTACTATTTAATTTTAGCTA
>JAEORJ010000135.1 GCA_016840945.1 Candidatus Gerdarchaeota archaeon | reverse complement strand
CCTTATGTGATGAGGATTTACGACCATAATCCAGAATTTGATGCACAAGATTGGATCCACGCTTTATTTGTTCATTTATGACATCAAGTCTGCCAATTAAATGTTGTTGGGTAAAATTTTCAAGTCCAATAAGTTCTGTTGTTCCTAGAATTATGTTTAATATATTATTAAAATCATGGGCAATTCCTGCGGCTAGTATCCCAACAGTAGCGAGTCGATCCTGTAATTGTGCACGCTTAAGATTTCGCCTTTCCTGAGTAACTTCCTTTATTACAAGGATTATCCGGTTATTATCTTCATCTTCTCTGATACTATTTTTGGCTATTTCAAAAGTCTTGCTCTGTTCTTCGGCTACAAATTCGTACCATTTATTACGTTTTATTGTTTTGATAAAATCAAGAAATGGGCTCTCAATGATCTTATTTAATTTTGTATTTTCATCGAGATTTAATATTGATTCTAAATATTCTCTACCCTTAATGTTTGTATGCTCAATTTTAAAATCCTGTGAAAGCAAAATTACACCTTCTGGCATATTTTCAATTATCAGATCTTGTGTCGATATTAAAATTTTATTCAGGCTTTCATGTTTTTTACTTTCAGTAATATCCAGTGCATATTCAATCATCTGCGTAACTTCACCATCCTCATCCAAAATCGGATAACCATGGATCATTACGTATCGCTGATTGCCGTCTTCATCGTAATGCAGGTGTTCCACTTGAGCCGGAGTTTTTGTTTTTTTCACTATTTTAAGCGGGCATGGATGACTTGCATCAGAACATGGTTTACTTGAGTGATGGGTTAACGCATAGCAAGTTGATTGATTAGTCAATTGCCCTAAGCGTGCGGAGGAATTTGCTATTTTTATGCTATAATCTTTAGCATCAATGATATAGAAAGGATGTGTTAGGGATTCAATAATATTGGTAATTAAATGATCATTATAATGTTTTTTAGAATCTTTTTCACCAATTCCCTTTGGAAGATTATTATTTTCCATTATAATCTATCTATTTGGTTTATTATACTAGTTTTTAGGTTTTCTTGACATATAAACCACAGATAACCCCCTGTCCATGGATGTAAAACCAAATTTTTCATAATATTTTACTAATCTTTGAAGTTTTTCTTCACTTGTTACACCAATTGGCCTTGCAGAGAGATTTACACTTTTACCAAGTGTATCGGCCCTCAATAAAATTATATTAATTAATTCTGTTCCAATCCCTTTACTTCTGTGTTTTACTGGTACATTGACTATATCAATGGATAAAGATCTTTTATCTTCGGAAAATTTTAATACCGCATAATCGTCGTCGATATAGTATTTAATTTCACCAACAATGTTCATAACAATGATTTCTTCAATTAAACAGTCAAAAAAAGAAAGGGAAATTAAATTTCCCTTTCTTTTAATAATTATTTCAATTCTTCCATTACACCTGGTAATAATTTAGTTAATTGCATTTTCATCAATGCCTGATTTCCATCTGAAGCCATGATACCAATCAGATGACAATGAACTGCTGATTCTGTTCCGGAACATGCCATTACAATTACACCTTTGGGCGTATTTATTACTTCTTCAGTACATGCATCCAGACCGATTTTTCGTGATGCTTCATGAGAGGCACGAAAGATATCATTAAATGTTGGACCTACAAGATTCAGATCAATTTTTGAATCTACAGTATCGCTTGCCAGAACTTCTCCTGTAAAACTCATAACTGCCGAGGCTTTGTAACCTTTAATTTCTTTTAAGCCTGCGAGTAAACCTTCTAATGCCATTTTTCCCTCCATTGATAAATTAATATTAGTTGTGTCTGATTTAGTTGAATTTTTGCCTTTCTGTTTATTGCTTGCCGTTACTTTAGCGTTCTCCTTATCTTCATTTTCTTTTAAATTTTCTTCATCTTTCAACCGTAGTGCTTCCATAATTATATTAACAATACTTGTTTTTATTTTTTGATTAATCTTTGTATCCAGTTTTAGAATCTCAATTTTTATATTTTCCCAGGCAATAATTTCATAAGCGGCTTTTTCACCTTCAGATGACTTTAAAGTTGCATTTATT
>JAEORJ010000134.1 GCA_016840945.1 Candidatus Gerdarchaeota archaeon | reverse complement strand
CCTTTATCTGTTCTAATACTAGTTATAATGGCTGGAGTCATAATATAAAAAGTATCCAATGACAAATTGTTATCAATTTCTAGTTTCAATGTATTATCTGTTATTTTAGCTGAAAATTTAATTTCTCCATAATAAGTTTTGATTTTCCCAGTAGAGACACCTTCTATAAGAAATTTTAATGGAAAACCACTTAATAATTTCAAACTATTCCCTTTGGTTTCTGACACAAACAGATTTCTTAAAAGCATAATCCAATCAGCGCTTGCCCATCCGTGTGGAGAATCGCCCATACCACCATGTAACGTTTGAGGGCTAATACCTTCAGCCCACCCCATAGTGCATGTTTTATGTTTGACTAGCCAATAGATTAATTCAGATACTTTTTCTTGATCATTTAATTCACTAAAAACTTGAGCAAGATGCATCCCTAAATAAGTTCCATAGCAATTCCAGGCAACTTCATGAAAGAATCCTCCATTTGTAACAAATGTACTATAAATTTTTTCAGCTGTTTTTCTCAAAATTTCATCTTTATTATCAAGAATTTTAGTTGGATACCAAGCACACATATTAGCAATCATGGCACTATCTAGTTCTCTGAAAGGACCTACTGGTAAGAATTGATATTTTTGATATACTCGATTAATACTACTCAATAAATCAGTTAGATATTTTTCATATTCCATTTCTAGTTCATTATATGCCTCATGATTCAATATCTTAGCACAATAAGCTGCTTCTCGTAAACCAGTAACACCCCAGAAATTATCCCAATAGAAATAATCACATGGTCCTAAATGCTCTGCACTAAATCCTGGAGGTAACAATCCTGCAACAAGTTCACTTTGGCCAAAAATATCATCTTTCTTTGGTTGTAATCTTGTCCTGATAATCCATTCTGCTGCTTTCCTTATAGAATCGAAATTTTTCTTTAACCAATTAATATTTTTAGTGAACTTAGCATGTTCAGAAAAAACCCAAATGCCCTCACCATTAGAATCAAATTCGCCTTCATGACTATAAAAGAAACCATCATCCTTTTGCCTGCTTATAAACTGTGTCAATGCTTCTTCAGTATAATCATGATAACCAATATGATCTAGGGCATTAATCAGATAAGCAGCATCTCTGCACCAAAATCTATGGTATTCAGTTGGACCTGGAGTAATAGTGCCAGGATCTACTAATAATAATAAATTAGCAATACTAGCCAAATACAATCTATCAACTTCATTGTTTCCAGTTTTTAAAACTAAAGCTTCAGTTATTTTTTCTTTCCATTTTTGAGAGACTTCCTCAAGTTTAGTGATTTCTTGAGGAAATTTGTTACCTTTTAATCTGAAGAGAACTTCTACTTTCTGATCTTTTTCAGGAAAAATAAAGGTCATATTAGCTAAGCCAATTTCACAATTAATTGTTATTAATTCATCATCTATATTTGATGCTAGTTCAATTAATTTCTTAGCTGAATCTTTATTCTGATGAAAATTAGCAACAGAAATCTTCTCTGGCTTATTTAGTGATCTAAGTTCAAGTTCTCCATTAATAAGGATGGTTTGATCCTTCTTTCGATAAGTTATTGTTTGAATTAATGACACTCCCTCTTGATTAAATGGCCGAATTGAAACCACAATATTAGATTTTTGTTTTTCTTTTTTCTCAATAATTGTGATTCCATATTCATTATCATTTATTTTATCTGCATAAACTGTTTGTTTAATGTCAATTTTGTTGATTGACCAATTGTTCTCAATAATCGGTAAATAACCATCTAGTAATTGTTGTTCATTTTTACCGTCTTTTGCTATATAGTATACTTTGTTGTTTACTAATAATCCTGTTAATAATCCATACCCATCAATTTTTGGTACTATCATTCCACAATTAGTTACCGTTCCTTCCGAATGACCATTCAAAGCTCCAAAAGCAACCCAATCTCTATAATTGTTGTTGATTAATGAAGAGCTATGCCCAAGAGAGATAGCTCCTTCACCTTTATTGGTAAGCATTTTTTCAACCCATGAAGGTACAATATAGGAGTGTTGATTACCACGGAAAAATTGGGCATTTAATTTTCCACGTGAATAAATCAATGCTTCAATTTCAGTAATTTCCTTTGGAACTTCGATTTCCCCTTTACCTAATCGTGCTGCTGCTTCAATCATCTCAATTAAAGCAGGAATAATAATCTTATTTCCATCTTTTAGCTGCTTTTCCAATGATTTCTTTGGATTATTAGAAGGAGGCATAATCATCACTTTTCAATTTATTATTAATTCAATTGTTTTAGCATTTAGTTTTTTTGAGCTTCTTTTTATTCTAAAAATCAACATAACAGTAGCTTTTTTGAATTCCACGGTTATTAAAATATTATATTACTATACTTTGAAGGTCTAATATATGGCTATTATTAAACAAAGATTATTCTTCATATTTTACATTCTAATTCTCACAATTAGCCCATTAATTATGATGGTTAACGTTTCAAATAATAATTTTACATCAACTCCTATGACTTCTACTAACCAAGAATTTCTTGATATACAAGCTGAGGAAGGATCTTATTATGCTGATATTAATTCTGTTGAAACCACTATTACAGTTGATAAGAAAGGTGCTGGGGAAGTTAGAATGATAATAAATTGTACCCCATCTGAAGATCATTTTGGAATTTATTTGAGAACTATTGGTGATGCAAATTCTCCAAATACTGAAGTAATAAAAATTATAACAGAACAAACTTATGCTATGAACGGTGAAGATAAATTAGGTGTTTATACCGAAGTAGCTACTGGTTATGATTTATCTTATTATATTAGACTACAAAATTCAACTTTGGTTAATACAAGTAAAACATTGATTTATTATTTTACTTATGAAGCTGATTTCTTTTTATCAAATCAAATATATCATTACGAAGTTAATCCTGAATTAGTTGTCTTTGATCTTATTAGACCAGATTGGGATGGTGATTTAGAATATCAGAAAGCTAAAATCATTTTGCCAATTGATGTTGGTGAGAGTAGTATTCCAGCAGGTTTCCTTGATGATATCCTTTTTCAACCCGCTCAATTTATGATTGATAATTACAACCTGACATATTCTACGCAACCATCAGGAGATGGTGAATATTGGCTCGTATTTGAAGCCCAGAAAAACAATATGATTGCTCGTGCACCTTTTGAGCTTAATTTCTATTTTGCCATTAACTTACTATCCCTTCCAAAAGTATTCAATTGGTTAGTTATAACTTTAGTATTATTAATTGTAATCTTAGCATTAGCACTTTTTATAGTAGTAATTAGTGTTAAGAATCAATCGGAAAAAGAAGTCAATAAATTCAAAGATGACTTGTATAAAGTGCTTGAGCAAGAAGAAAAATAGGGAATATTTTTTAATTGAAATAATTTCTCTGTATCAACTAATAGAATTTCATTCATTACTAACTATTCAAGGTTGATGTCATCTATGGGCAAAAATCCGAAAACAGTACTTGTAACAGGTGCTGCTAATGGTATAGGATTAGAAATAACGAAATTTTTAGCTGAAAACAATGATATTGTTATTGCGACTGATTTTAGTAAAGAAAGTTTAGCTAAATTAGAAGGAGCACCAAATATTCATCCAATTTATATGGATGTCACTAATATTGATACTATCCATGAGGCAGCTAAAAAAATAGCTTCAATAACTGATTCATTTGATTGTTTAATAAACAATGCAGGAATTTTTGTTGGAGGACCAATGGTAGAAGTTGATCTAAAAGAAATGGAAAAAATTGTTGATGTAAACATACTAGGTGTTTTTCGAGTTACAAAAGTATTTTTCCCATTTTTATATAAAGCAAAGGGTAAAATCATAAATATTGGTTCCGAGGCGGGAAGATTTTCTTATCCATTAAATGGTCCTTATTCAATAACAAAATATGCTTTAGAATCCTTTTCAGATTCTTTGCGCAGAGAATTAATGTTCTTAGGAATGGATGTAATTATTTTAGAAATTGGCGCTTGTGCTACCTCATTATTACAAAAGACATATTGTGATTATGATAACATTGATCAAGAAAAATCCTATTTTACAAAACAATTAAACTTAGTTGTAAAAACATGTGAAAATGAATTAAAGAGAGGGGCAAATCCGAAGGTTGTAGCAAAGCGAATATACAGACTAATTCATAAGAAACGAACTAGAGCAAGATATCGAATTAAAAATAATAAAACTCGTAGAATATTGGAATTTTTGCCAACTGGTTTAGTGGATTTTGCAATGAAGAAGATTTTAAAATAAGAGGATACAAATCCTCTTTTTATTTTCCCTCTAAATTCTATAATATTTACAAAAGCTTTTATTAGAACTAATGAAAATGGTTCAACAATCAAAAATTAATATAATAATTGGTGGTAAATTTTGCGCATTTTAACCATACATTCGGATTTCATAGAATTCGAACCTAAAAAGAAAGCCATTAAAGCTGCAGAGGAGATTGAAAAAACTCTAAGACGAGTTGAAGAATGTTTAGTAGTATTTTCCTCTGTAGAAAAACCAGATGAAGATGATTTTGAAACAGTAGGCAAAAAAGCTGTTATTGAAGTTGAAAGTGTAGCTGAGCAAGTAGGTACAAAAAATATTGTTCTATATCCATGGGTTCACCTTTCAGATGATCCATCAAGACCTGATGTTGCATTGCGTGTATTGAAGATGATGGAGCAAGAGCTCAAAGATAAAGGGTATACAATAACTCGGGCTCCGTTTGGTTGGTATAAAGCTTTTAATGTCAAATGTAAAGGTCACCCATTATCCGAACTCTCAAGAAAGATATCTGCAGGTGAAATTTCAGAAGAAAAGAAGGAAGATCTTGTAGAAAGCGATGCATTGAAGGGAGAAGCAGAGACTAAACATGAATTTTATATACTTGACCCAGATGGCACTCTAACTCCAATTACTAAATATAATTTTACCAAACACAAAAATTTACAGCTGTTTGCTAATTATGAAACAGATAAACAAAGAGCTTCAGAAATACCACCACCTCATGCTGATTTAATGCGCAAATTAGAATTAGTTGATTATGAACCTGGAAGTGATTCAGGTAATATGCGTTGGTATCCTAAAGGTTGGATGGTAAAATATCTTTTAGAGGAATTTGTGAAAGATAAAACAATAGCGTATGGGGCAATGCCAATAGAAAGCCCAATCATGTATAGTTACACTCATCCAGCAATTGAGAAATACATGCATCGATTTCCAGCAAGACAATATGTAGTAAAATCAGGAACTGACAACTATTTTCTAAGATTTGCTGCATGCTTTGGTCAATTTTTGATTTCAGCAGACACACAGATATCATATACTAATCTTCCAATAAAACTCTTTGAAATGACCCATTATTCATTTAGAAGAGAGCAAAGAGGAGAATTAGCAGCATTACGAAGACTTAGAACTTTTACCATGCCTGATATGCATACCATTGTCAAAGATTTAAAGATGGCTAAAAAGCATTTTCGAGAACAATATGATCTTTCCATCGAAAGTTTAGATGCATTTGAACTTGATTATGAAGCTGCTTTCAGAGCTCAAAAGGATTTCTTTGAAAAGAACAAAGGCTGGTTTACTGAAATGGTTAAAGCCCGTAACCGCCCTGCTTTAGTTGAGCTTTTTGATAAACGATATGCTTATTTCATTTGTAAATTTGAATTTAATTTCATTGATAATCAGGATAAAGCTGCAGCATTAAGTACTGTACAAATTGATGTTGAGAATTCAGAACGATTTAACATCAGCTTTACAGATTCAAATAATCAAGCTAAAAGACCATTACTTTTACATACAAGCATTTCTGGTGCTATAGAACGAGTTGTTTATGCTTTACTCGAGAAAGCATATACAGAACAAATGCAAGGCAAAGCTCCAATGTTTCCTGTATGGCTATCCCCAACACAGATCAGACTTATACCTGTTGGTGATGACTTTCTCCCACACTGTAAGAAGCTTGTGAAGAAATTTACCAAGAAAAAGATTCGAGTGGATATTGATGACCGATCTGAACGTGTTGGTAAGAAAATACGTGCAGCTGAGAAGGAATGGATTCCATACATTATAGTTATTGGCGAAAAAGAGATTGAATCAAATACTTTTACTGTGAGAGTTAGAGAACAAGATAGAAAGGAACTACCAATGACAGAAACTGAACTTGTTAAACGTATACTAGCTGAAACAAAAGATATGCCTTATGTGCCATTAACTCTAAATGAATTGCTCTCAAAACGACCAACTTTCTCACAAATAAATGAATAATAATCAAATATCATTCAGGAGGTTATTCCTCCAACTATCTTTTTATTTAAAATAACAATACTTTTTAACATTTGAGAATGGATATTGTATTAACTGATATCTCGAGGTTACAGTTAGTGAAATTAAAAAAAGGTCTTTTCATAGCTTTAGAAGGCATTGATGGTACAGGTAAAACAACAGTTGCAAATGAAATAATGAAACGGTTGAAAAAACAATGTTACTCTGTGGTAGTCTATAAAGAACCAACGGATGAGACTATTGCAGGGAAGAATATTAGAAACAGCTATATTACAGAACGAGCGACATTAGAAATGGAATTGCAATGGTTTATTGAAGATAGGGAATGGGATGTAAATAATAGAATATTACCAGCTCTTGCTAAAAATAAAATAGTCATATTAGATCGCTATTTCTTTTCAACTGCTTGTTATCAAGGAGTAAGGAAGAATGGTGATTGGGAGAGTATATTAATAATAAATCGTGCTAAATTTCCTGAACCTGATTTGACCATAATAATAGATGTTGATATTGATATTGCTATTCAACGAATAACCAAAAGTAGAGCTGCTAGTAACACCTTTGAGAGAAGAGATTATTTAAAATCTGTTAGGGCATTATTTTTGGAAATGGCAAAAAAAGATACTATAGGAAATTATGTTATAATTGATGGAAGTCAATCGCTAGATACTGTAATTGATTATATTTATAATGTAATTAAAGAAAAACTAACTATTCTGAAAAAGCACTGAGTTTTATTCCAATTTTAATCCTTTAATTCCTTCTTTATATTACCGGGTGAAAATATTTCAAATCGAGTTTTTTGTAAGATTCGACCTATTTCAGGAATTAACCCTTTTGCACTTGTATTAAATTTGCATGTTAGAATATATTCCATCCAACCAATTTTTTCAATTGCAATTATATCATTTGTATGATTAGTTTTGCTAAGGGCATATTTTATTTCATTATCAAAAGCACCAATAATATACAATCGATCTAATCCTTCCTCAATCCAAGTGTTAAATAAAAGCAGTTGTTGTTCAGAAAATCGTGCTTCAATTTTCTTCATACCAATACTAACTTTATCAATTGTTATTTCAATAGGTAAATTGTCAATTAGACCATACATTTCTATTATTTTTCTTGTTGGTAATTTCAAATCTTTAGCTAATTGTTTTCTAAGTGTATATTGGGGTATTAATGCATCGACAGCATAAGGCTCTTTGATACCTATATCAACAAAAACACCAAAACCAACTTTACCACTCGAGGTGATATAACCTTTGAGTATATCCCCTTCTTTTAGTTTATCAAAATTTAAGCTCTGACCATAAATAGAGATTAGAAAATTACTAGCTGCTATTTCATCCTCACCATTTAAAGTTACATTGATAAATCCTGACTCCTCAATAACAAATGATTCAACATGAACATCTAGATCTTTAATATGATCCTCTATTTCTTCCTTAATTGTTGGTATAGCTTCTTTTTTCTTTGCATATATTTTTGTTAAGAGTTTAATCTTGATCATTGTAAATTCACCATCATTTTCTAAGAGAATAATAATTGAAAAAAGGAAAAGGGTGCT
This sequence comes from Candidatus Gerdarchaeota archaeon, assembly GCA_016840945.1. The sequence goes on along the minus strand of JAEORJ010000134.1, from coordinate 2,466 downwards.
CATATGGATTAATTAGATCCAGGTGAGCTATTTGAGCTATCAGCAGTAGCAGCAACCTTGCCTGTTGCTACGATTTGATTAACATCATCTTCGATGCCATTGTCTATCTGATCCACATCGACACCAGAACTTTCTAGTGACTTGCGTAATTCTTTCACTTTTTTACTTAGCTTTTGGATTATTTCTTTATTATCAAAAGCACGTAATTCACCATTGCATTCAGGGCAACGGAAATTGTTTTCCATAGCCTCATCAAAGGTATATCTTGGGCAATAATCTTGATCGCATTTGAAGAAATGATATTTTTCTTCGTAATCTAATCGTGCTTTTAATTTTCGATAAACGGTTTTTTTACGATTAATAACTAGTTCTTCAACTCTATTTGGTTTCAATCGCCAGAAATAAATGAACCAACCAGTACTTTTATCTCGAATCCTTCTAAATTCTGCCAAACGGGCATCATATAATCTATAGAGCACTTTTCTAACTGCATTTAGCTTCATTTCTGCTCCAGCAGCAATTGCTTCATCTGTCGTTTCCTCAGTGGGGTCCAATAATGCCGCTACTTTGACAGCATCATCGCCACCAATTTCTCGAACGACAGATTCAAGTAAATTATAATCGGTGTCTTCAGTAGACATTCTCGAAATCATTTCCTCCAATGTACAAATATGACTATCTGGTGCATGATATTTACCAAAATGGAAATAAAAGATGTATAAATCTTTGGGCACTTTTCTTTTTTGATATATAATATATGGTCTTTTTAGTATTTTATCTTTTCTTTTCGTTCAAAGATTTTTGAACATTTTTTTGGTCATTATTACAATAATGAGGCAATTAAAAGCGGTAAAGCGATACTTGCATCGGAGATTATATTAGCTGTTTTAGCATGTTCATCTACTTTTCCCCATGAAATGGCTTCACTTATTGATGCGCCACTTACACCACCATGCTCAGGTCTATCCATAGTTATTTGAACAGCATAATCTAATGCCTTGCCAGCCACTTGTGCAGCTAATGCAAGAAAATGCTTCGGAACACCACCTCCAATGATCAAAGCACCAACTTTAGTAGTGTCATCATCAGATTTCCAAGTGAAATCAAGTAGATCTTGTTGATCTAATGCAGGATTAACCTTTAAAGGATGAAGATTGGAGAACATCCAAACTTGAAATCCAAGGATACTATCAGGAAGAGAGGGGCAATAAACTGGGATGTTTTTCTCAGCACACATTTTAGCAATACATTTAACTGGCATTTTTTTACCTAGCTCATGAATAAATCTTGAAGCCGACATAGTTTCTTGAGGGAGTTCAGGAAAGAGTGCTTGCAAGCCATCTTCAAGAACTGTATACCCTTTCGTGGGTACAACAACATTGTAAATTCGATTCAATTTTTGTTTTTGAAGTTCATAATCAGGAACTTGAAGTGGAGCATGAAAATGGGCTTCACCAAAAGCTTCTATAAGGTCATGAGTAAGCATAGCACCGGTAACGATTAAACCATCAACAAAATCATTTTCAATTAAACTATAAATGACCTTTTTTAAACCACCAGGAATAAGCGCACCTGCTAAAGTAGCAAATTTTATGCATTTTTTATCTGCTATCATTGCTTGCATAACTTCACGAGCTTTAGCAAGCTCTTTAGCATTAAATCCAACTTTCTTATATTCGTCTAAGAGATCGCTGACTTTCATATCCTTCCAAATTTCAGCATGATTGACTTTCTTTAATTTTGTTGTAGTGTTTTTTTTACTCAAAACTCATTCAGCTCCGGAAATATAATCACATATAGAACAACTACTTAAAATGATTATTAAAAATTAGCTCATTAAAGGGAAAAGGTTGGAGTCCCTGACTACTCCAACCCTGCCTTTAAGATTAGATTTTTCTCGGAGACAAATGAGCGTCCAATCTCGATTAGCTTGGCCTTAACACCTTAGTAAGTATTACATCCCTTATTGATGAAAATTTTAGGAATTTGAAGCTGTTTTTTGAAGTGAACTTTTATTTTATTTTTCGCTCTATCTGTCTTCATATTATCACACTCAAGTAAATGATACTTAAATTGATATAAAAAGCAGATTCACTTTTTGAAGTCTCAAAACGAGGTCACAATTTGTGAGTTCAATTGACATGTATAAAGGAAAATCAATATATGCAAAAATTGCCGTTATGTTTAAAAATAATCTCTGAAAAGAATAATTACCGATTGGTTAGCACAGGTAGTCTAGTGGTTGGGCGGTGGACTGCAGAAAGCCATCGAGGAATCCATGGTTTGTTGGTATCCGCTTTACCCGAGTTCGAATCTCGGCCTGTGCTCCAATTTTTTGCTTATTCATTAGTTTTCTTAATTTTCTGTAAAAATTATTCTTTTTGGTATTAGTGTCGTTCTTTTTCTTTTGCAAGATAAATAAACTAATTTACTTTATCTAACGAACAATAAAGCATTCCTTCTATT
>JAEORJ010000133.1 GCA_016840945.1 Candidatus Gerdarchaeota archaeon | reverse complement strand
GGAAAATAATTTCTTTTGCCTTTGGTAGATTATAAGTTAATGGAGGAGCATAAATAATCTTTGGGGCAATTTCTGAAATAAATTTATTCTCTTTAAAACTTAAAGCTAATGCTTTTTCAAAAATCCCTCTATGGTGTTTTGGTAAAATATAAAATCCAATTTCATATGCTGAAATAATTTTAGGTAATACTTGAGATAATCTTTCAATAAATATCTGTTTACCTTCTGCTTTCATATTTTCAGGCGGAAAGTCATATCTAGTAATATTTGTATCATCTAATTCTTCAGGAATAAGAACAGCAGGTTCAGATATGGTATAATAATGACTGATTTCTCTAATACCTATTGATTTCTCAATCATTGCATTGAGAACTCTTCGATAGGGTGACTTGTAATATGGTTTATACTTAGAACAACTCAGAAAGAATACAATAGGTTTCCCTTTTGGTGGAGCATACTCTTGTAGCATATAGTTAAAATGATCTACAAATCTTGGCACATGAAATAATTCATCTCCGCCTATTAAATAATCATCTTGAGTGTCCATAGGGAAACCAACTTCTAATAGTGTTAAATATGGTTGATTTTAATATTATTAAAATTGGTGTTTGATGACCAGAATTTTATTTATGATAATTATTGCTTTGCTTAAGATTATAATAGGATAGACTTTTTTAATATATCTCTAGTATGTTTATTCATTAAATAACTGAAAAAATCAACATCATGGACTGGAGGGTCAATTCTGTTAGATGAAATATTAGTCATTAGAGAAAGCCTACCTATTTTTTATTACAATAGAGATCCAACCATTGCATTGAATGAGGATTGGTATATCTTACAATCTGGATTCTTTGTTGCTTTAGCTTCTTTTGCGAATGAGATGAGTAACGATCATTTAAAGTATATTGTTCTTGAAAATAAATTGTATGCCTTAGATGAAGTTTCTGATGTTTTGGTTATTTTTGGTAATAATGAGAAAATGTCTCAGGATATTATAACAAAATTACAAGGAGATTTATCAAAAGCAGCCAATTATCTCAATCATTTATTCGGGAAATATGATTTAAAATCTCAAACGACTTCCTATGATAAAATAAATGACATTGGTAAAGATTTTGGGGTATATCTTAAAAATGAGAACTTGGTAGAAGATGATACTCCTTTTGATCCTATGCAATCAAGAAGTTTAATGCAAAAATTCATTTTCAAATCCATAGGGTATAAACCTGGTCAATGTAATATTGGGAATGCTGAACGATTAAAACGACTCATGATGGGTCTTGGTTTCTTTGTTCTAGCTATTATTGGATTCATGTTAATTTTCTTCTTGGATGCTAATGCTTTATACACATTGCTTCTTATTATACCAATTTTCATGGGGTTCCAAGGACTATACCAATATTTCTTCAAATTCTGTGTAGTTAATGGTTTAACAAAGAAATTTGATATGAGGTAAATTAGGAGGAAAAAAGATGCCAAAAGATAGTCTAAACTTACCAAAACCAGAATTAATCCAAGGAGAAATCGATTATCCCGAAATGATAAAAGCTGATTTCAAGAAGGCTGTAACCATAATAACGCTTTCTTTGGTAACAACCATCATTATAACTACGGGTATTTTCTTGTTAGCCTTTTTCTTTTAGGATTACAAAAATAAAATCAATAGTAGAATAAGTCTGATTTCTTAATCTACTATTGGCGTTTTTTCTAAATGATTTTCATAAGATATTTCACTAATCGTAATAAGTGTGCTGCATAGCCTTCCTCATTATCATATAAACCTTTGATTATCACACGATTGTTGTTTATAATTGAAAATTCATCAGGAATTAGTAATACCATACTTAGATTTCCACGCACATAGCTAGAAGGAGGTGATTTTACATCTGCGTAGGTCAAATATTGCGCGTATTTTGAATTCTTAAAGGCTGCCAATAAATCTTCCTTTGTAACTTCCTTCTTCAAGAGAGCATCAATTTGTACAAAACTTCCATCTTTATCAGAAGTCCTATAAGCAATTCCATCCATCGCTATGTTCTTTTTTAGTACTTTATTCGTTGAAGACGTAGCTCCTGTAGTATGTAATTGGGTATCTAAAGCACTCCACCCTTCAGATCCATCAAGAACATCTTGTGATCGAGTTACTGCATGGATTGTTGTTAAGAAGCATGATTCAACACCAAAAGCCTCATCAAGGGTGTCAATTATGGGAACAGCAGCAGTTGTGGTGCAACTAGCACCTCCTATAACAAATGGTTCTTTCTTTTCAATATAAGTTTTCAAGTCACTCTCAAGATTAGGTGATGCATGCCACATAAAATCTTTAATGCCACCCTTGCCTGGAGCGCTAACAAGAATACATTTTATTTTATTATTAGGTGCTTTAAAATGCCTAGATGGATCGCTTGATTCTTTACTTATATCTCTAAATTTCCCTGTTGCTTCTATTACAAGAGTTATATCTTCTGACCATTTGATATTTTCAGGAGATGTATCTTGTGAATATTTTACTCGTTTCCCATTGATGATCAATTCATTTTTTTCTTTATCAATGTCAATAATCATTTTCGAATGTCCTTGAGACGAAGAATAGAGTAATCTGTCTTTGAGTATATCTATAGTCATTGAACGGCCATTGATTTGCCCAATTTCTAACTCTTTATATTCCTCATTTTGAGCGACTAATTTAACAAGTGCTCGCGCTGTTAATCCAGTTCCATTTATTCCTATCTTCAATGGAATAAAACCTCACCGTTAATATTTTATCACTGTAAAATATTGGTTAGGAACACTAAAGAATAATGGTTTATTAATTTTCTCTCATTTTAAAAAATGGTACTTCTTAATTTTGCTCTTTCCTAAATAATTTATAAGAGTTGCTTTAAATTGCTTCAAACTATAATTTATTAATTGCACTTTTATAAGTCCTTATTAAGGATTCAATCTTAGTAACAATTAAAATTTCCAAAAAGCACCTATTGGTGGGATACTATGGGATCAGATGAAATTATGAAAGAATTTGAGTCATCATTGATACCTAGAGAATGCAAGTTCTATTGTAATTTTCTAGATGAAAATGAATTTACTTTAATTCAGAAAGAAATCATAAAATCCCTAGAGGTATCTGAAAAAATTTCCTACATGGACTTTTGTAAAAATATTATTAACTTAAATCTTACTTCTACAAGCAAACATCCCAATTTAGATTATTTAGCGGCAAATCTTGCATTAGATATAAGACGATTAGAAGACTTAGAAAAAATAGTTAATAAATCAGAAAATATTTTCACTGTTATTCCTTTAATCAAAGGACTTGTTGCTAAGAATTCATTAGCACGAGCTGCAGCAAATATACGAATAGTTGAAATGAGTCTTACCCCTGATGACATAGTTTATCAAATTGAATTTTATCTTGCAAAAGCTGAATATTCAATAGCTATTGGTAATTTAACAGATGCTCTATTTCACATTCTATCAGCTAAAGAATTTCTCATAGGGTTAGAAGATCAATTTGATAGATTTTATATAAATTCATTAACTGAACAAATTTTAGCTGTTGAATGTAAAATACTATTGGAAATGGGTCGTTATGATAAAGTCTTTGATATTGTAAATAATGGTTTATCTATTGCAAAGGAATTAGGAAATGTTATTTTTGAGATATACTTTGAATTATTTTATGGTAATTATCTCATCGAATACATTAATGACATTGAAAATGGCAATCAACATCATAGAAGAGCAGCATATTTAGCCAAAAATCTCATGAATCCTTACTTGATTGCGTATTCTTTAGAAACTATTGGTTCTAATTTGCGATTACAAAAGAACTTGGAAGAAGGAATAAAATTCTGTATACATGCAGAACAGCTATATAAGAAAATCAATGACGAACAAAGCAGAATGAATATTGCTTCAAAAATAGCTAATCTACAAATAGCTTATGGAAGTATAGCAAAAGCCACAACTAGGTTACTAGAATTAGAAACTTTAGGTAGTAAAAATCCCAGAACTTATCTAAATCTTGTTAATGCTTTTATAAAATCAGATGATTTAGAATTAGCTGAAAATTATCTCGAGAAATCTCGAAAATTCCTTAGAGGGAGAAGTGACTTACCTGGTGAATTTAGTTTAATTTATTATGAAGGGTTGATTGAATTTCAATCAGGTAATTTTAGTAAAGCAGAATATCTCTTTGCAAACGCTCAAGAATTTGCTGAATTGAGCAAATTACCAAGACAAATAATTCAAGCAGGTTTACAATTAACTAAAGTATTAGTTACAAAAAATGTTGCTTATCCATCAAAACGGAATTATAAAAAAGCAAGGTATGCTATAATTGATTTAGCTGGTCAGATTGAAATTGATGAGAAATCATTTGAATATAATGAACTGGAACTTCTAAAGGCAATAGTACTATTTTCAAATAAGAATTACTTAGATGCTAAAGTTATTTTTATGCGTCTGGAGAAATTTTATCTTGAATTTAGATTATATGATCAAATAACTCTTGTTCAAGATTATTTAAATCGAATAGATCATTTCGAAAATCTTGGAATAATTATTGAGCCATTAATTAAAGAAACATTTTCAGTTTTTGATGATACTATTAAACCTGCATTCAAACCTCGTGTTGATCCCACTAATTCATTTATTGATTTAGGTGCTAATCCGATTTTATTATTGATCTTAT
>JAEORJ010000132.1 GCA_016840945.1 Candidatus Gerdarchaeota archaeon | reverse complement strand
TTTATCCTTATCTACGACTGATAAGTAAATTGTATCACCTGATGACCAATCCAAACCGGGATCAACATTAGTAGCTGCTTTATTGAGATCAATTCGGTTTTGTTGTTTGATTGAATAATCGTCAGAAAGCAATTCATCTATAGGTAATTTATTGAATTTAGGATCTGCAGTAAACGCTCTTAGATCAGCCCAAGCTAATTTCTTTGCTTCAATAAGTAAATGTAAATATTGAGCTGAATTGTGTACCATGCTATCTAGTTCAAATCCTTTAGCAATGTTTAATGCTAATAGGGTAGCAATTCCTTGACCATTTGGAGGGCACTCATAAATTTCATAATCTTTATAGCTACTTTCTATTGGAGTATTCCATTCAGCTTCATAAGCAGCAAAATCATCATAGGTAAACATCCCACCATTAGCATTACAGTAATCAACTATTTTCTTAGCAATTGCTCCTTTGTAATATTCTTCTGCTCCTCCTTTAGCTATTGCTTTAAATGTCTTAGCGATATCTTTAGAGTAAAATACTTCGCCAACAGATGGAGCCCTGCCATCAATTAAGTAATTCTCTTTTGCAGCTGGATTACCACTTAGCTTTTCAACTGCTAAATGCCACGAGAAGCTGATTAATTCACTTACTGGAAAACCGTTCTCCGCATAATGAATGGCTGGTTGTAAAACTTCTTTGAATGACATGGTGCCAAATTCTTGTAATGCTTTCTCATAACCACTGACTGCACCTGGAACACTAATAGAATGAATGCCATAGAGTGGTATTTTATCCATCCCTTTTTCTTCATAATAATCAATTGAAGTTTTCTCAGGTGACCAGCCACTAGCATTTAATGAATGTAACTTGCCATCTTTTTGGCTATAAATTAATGCAAAAGCATCTCCACCTATCCCTGTACTCATTGGCTCAACCACATTAAGAGTAGTAGCCACTGCTATAGCTGCGTCAACAGCATTGCCTCCACGCTTTAAAATATCAATACCAGCTTGAACAGCTAAAGGTTGGCTAGAAGCAACCATACCATTTTGACTTATTACCATAGAGCGATGAGAGGATCTGAATTCAATCATATTTTAACCTCAATTTTTTTTATCGGTTGAACTTTTATAAATTGTGGTATATTAAATATATAGTATGATAATCGGTATTGACGTTGTTTTCATACATGTAAAAGATCCCAAAAGCATGGCAAGCTGGTATAAAGATAAACTTGGTATAGAAATAAGCTTTTCAACTCCAGATAATTCTTGGATTGAGTTTACTTTAGATGAGAGTAGATCCACCACTCGATTTGCTTTAGATTACCCTGGTTCAAATCCCTCCATTATTGAACAACAATCAATCATTATCTCATTTAAAGTAAAAGATATAGAATCTGCTGTTAATTCACTTAAAGCTAAAGGAGTTGCTTTTGTAAGTAATCCAATAATTCAAGATGTTGGACCTACATTAGTTGCTACTTTCATAGACTTGGAAGGAAATTATCTGCAATTATCTCAAAGAAAATAATAGAAATTAACGATGGCAAGTATAAAGTAAATTAGAAGTAAAAACCAGTTAGAAAAAAAATAATTATCGAGTCTTTTCAGTACTCAATAACATTTTTTCTAGTCTATCATAAGCTTCAGAATGCTTCTCAAAATACTCGTGAACTGGTTCGAGGATTTTTCCGAGTTCTAATGCAACAGCATTCTTTAGATCCAATGGGTGAAGTTTACCTTCAATGTAATCTTTCTCTAGATCAACATATGAAAGGTATTGCAAATCTCCACCAAATTTAGCTGGACGCTTAATTTCAAGCATAGCATTATCACGTCCAAAAATGATGTATTTGCAAATTTCTGTAATTGGGTTACCTTCAACGATTTTAGCAGGGCAATAAGCTGTTTTCATCTTCTTTTTCAAATCTTCTTCTGTATCATGGATAAAGATACAGGTTTCTGGTTTTGATTTGCTCATTTTTGCTTCGATTTGCATTAAATCTGGGTCTGCATCTGAATCCATTTTAGATCCTGCGCCAGTCAATCCAGTAATTAAAGGTGTGTGAACAGCGATTGGTTTTGGCTTGTTGAGGTTTTTAGCACAATCACGAGTAATCATATGAGCTTTTCGTTGATCCATTCCACCATAAGCAATATCAATATCCATATAGAAAATATCAGCTGCTTGCATAGCGGGATAATATATCCATGCACTTTCTATTTCTGTGGTATCCATTGTTCTGCCCATTATTGGTAAGGCGCGTAAAACACGATTAAGTGAAGTGTTTTTTGCGACTTTGATAAGAGTTGCCCAATAATCTGAATCTTGAACTAATTCGCTAGACCAACGGTAGGTAACTTTGTCTTCGGTTAATCCTAAAGCTTTGTAACCTTCTTTGAAATATTCACCAGCGATTTTGATTTTCTCAAGATCACCATCTAATTTATTATTAACCCAGCTATGCCAATCTGCTAGAAAAATGGTCATATTAACTCCAGCATCCACTAGGTCATGCATTTTCATCGCACAGAGTAAACCATTCCCAATATGTAATTTACCGCTCAATTCAAAGCCGATATAGGAATTTGGTTTCTTCTTTCGTTTAAAGAGAGGTTCTATTTCCTCTACTAGGACCACTTCTTGTGTATTTCGAGTGATCAGTCGTATTCGTTCTTCCATCTTCATTTTTTTTGTAGCTCCTCGGTTATCCAGTTCTAATCTGCCACAAAATTAGAGGCAACTAGACCATTTCAGCGGGGTACAAACACTAAGAAAAACTCAGATTGTATCTGTACCCTAAATATAGGGATAGTTGACTTTCATCAAGTTTTTTTGCCTCTAAAGAAAAGACAGAAAATTTTCTTTATTAAAAGTATCGGTAAATTAGGCAAGCATCAAGAAATTGGCAAAACCTTGATTTTCTAATATAGGTAAAAACTTTAATATATCGTGCAATAATTATATTCTTACTAGGGAAAGAGAATGTTATTTGGAGATACTTTTGTTAATTTAAATAATATTGCACAAGAAGATTGGTGGGATTATTTTTATCCCATTTTAATTTTCGGAATAATCATTATTTTAACCTTAATACAAATCATAGTTTTTGTATATTTAGTAAAAAAAGAACATCTTGTAGAAGATAAGAAATCAGTAATTGGTAAGAGATTACTAACAATAGGATTTTCATTTATTTCTATACATTATCTTCTTTATCTTATTTTTGATTTGTTAAGAATCATTGTTAACGAATCGCATGGAACGATATCTATTGATTACATAAATATCATTAATACTTATGCTAGATATAGTTTTATTCAATTAGGCATTGCTTTGATTTTCAGTTTTGTTGGTTATAGCTATATAGCATCTAATTCATTGGAAAAATCACAACAAAAAAAATTAGTTTTAAGCTATCTACCTTTGGGTGTTTATTTTATTTACGAATTTTGTTTTAGAGCAATTCTTTATGATTATGGTTATTTAGTATTCTTTGATTTAACTTTTAATTTGGAAACAATATTGCCATTTGTGTTATTATTAGTATTCTTAGCAATTTTCATCTTTAACTATAATTATACTGATTTAAAGGATAGAAAAAGAAGATCGATAGTAATACCAATTGCTTCAATCGTAATTTATCTATTGTTTACGTTATTAGCTATTTTTGGAACACTCTTTATGCCTTCCATATATGAATATTTTAGATGGAATATAATCTATGAAATGATAATTTTAATTGATTTCTTGTTTTTGCTAATATATTCTATGGTTCTATTAAATCAATATAAAATACCGAAAGCAATTTTAGAAATAACGCAAGATTTTCCAAAAATAAAAGACAACGAGGATTAATTTTTCATAAAAATAAGTGATAAATTAATTGGTTAATTTCTTTCAAAGAAAAATTCACCGCTCTCTCGTTGCTCTCTATCAATTTTGCTACCGTGTTTATTGATTCGAGCACGACCGGTTTCTGAATCTCTACGAAAAGTGATATCAAGTGTTTTAAGAAATTGATTCATACCATCACGTTTTCCTAGTGGACCAACAGTGTAACCTCTCTTACCAGGCTCCCCTAAGAACAACATTACACGATCACCTAGAACATCAACTAATTGCATATCATGTTCAATAGCAATAACTGATGCATTATAGATACTAGCAGCATTGCGAATTATTCGCGCTACTTTAATCCTTTCTTCAACGTCAAGGAAAGCTGCAGGTTCATCAATTAAATAAAGGTCAGCTCTTTTTGTAAGGCATGCACCGATAAAGACTCGTTGAAGTTCCCCACCACTTAAATCTGCAATACGCTTATCAAAGAGGTGTTCAATTCCAAGCGGTTGGTAGAAGGTTTGTTTTAAAGTTTGTTCGCCAGTATATCTCCCTGAATAATTAGTAATAAATTCATCAACTGTACCATCATAATTACGAGTAATGAATTGAGGTTTATAGGAAACCTGAGCCATAACGTTAGCTGACCCTCTATCTGGTTTTAATACTCCTGCTAACATCTTAACAAAAGTTGTTTTGCCAATACCATTTTCACCTATAATAACGATTGTTTCACCTTCATGCACTTCTCCTGGTGAAACTTTTAATTTAAAATCATTGAATGATTTCCATAAAGTAGTGAATTTGACATAAACGGGGATAGTATCCCATCGT
>JAEORJ010000131.1 GCA_016840945.1 Candidatus Gerdarchaeota archaeon | reverse complement strand
TTAACAATATGTTTGTATAACCACAAACCTTTGTTAATACATTCGTCAGTTATACCACCAATTATTCTAGGATAATTAACAATATTATAAATTAAACGTCCAACCATAACTCGTTCATATGCAAAAACAAGGTGGAAATCTTTACCAACTTTTTTACCTGAATTTTCTTCTAAAATTGGCTTAACAATAAATTCAGTTGTACCAGGAGCAACAGTAGATTCAACTATAATCACAGCTCCAGATTTCATTTTTTTACCTACAGTGGCAGATACTTCTCGAAGTGATTTGTAAAGAGGTTCATGAGTATCAGGATCAGTAGGAGTCTGAACATCAATTAAAATATAGTCCATATCTTTTAGTACATCTGTATTATCAGTTACGCTAAAAGATTTCTTCTCCAAAACAACACTTTTAATAAGTTCAGGTAATACAGGTTCATTTAAAATTGGGCACTCTCCTTTATTTAAGGCATCGATTTTCCATCCTGATCGTTCAGATCTTCTTTGAACACCCACTACTTCAAATCCATCTACATCTGCTAATAAAGCAGCTGCAGGGATGCCAACATAACCCATACCAATAACAGCTATTTTAGTTGTCAAATAATACCAACTCATTGATTTTTTTGGATAATTAATTAATTAAACACTGATAATAATTAGAGCATTTACATAATGAATAATTTTCTAGAAAGCTACTTTATTATTTTTTCTTTAATTTTTCATTTATATATAATAGCTCTAGCATTTTTGTAATCTCATTTGTTGGGAATTTACAAAATTTGTTTATACAAACATGTGCTGTAGCTTTATTATCAATACTAGATTTGTATTTAACAAAATCTGTAACATTGAGGATTTCTGGTTGAGTCTCATCAATAGGAAGGAATAATACAATTTTATTTGGTATATACTCTTCATTTAAAGCAGAAATCATTTCATACGTATCATTAGCCTTTGCATCACCAACTATCACAACCTCAAAGGAAGAACCAAATAAATATTCTAAAGTTAATAGAAACATAGCATGTGAGAATAATGCTTGTTCAACTACAAACGAAAATGCTTTAGTAATTTGGAATACTTTTTCTTCTAAGTCAATATTCGAAGTAATTCTAGCTATTTTCAGTAAATTAAGTGCTGTAACAGAATTACCTGAAGGGATAGCCCCATCATAAATTTCTTTTTTCCGTATTATGAAATCTTCACTATCATCAGAGGTGAAAAAAAAGCCACCATTATTTTCATCCCAAAAATGCTTTATGAGTTTATTATTAAAATGAATAGCTTTCTTTAGATACTCTACTTTGAAGGTAACCTCATATAATTCAAGCAAAGCCCAAATAATAAAAGAATAATCGTCAATCATACCATCAAAAGCTACTTGACCATCTCTATAACGATGTAATAATCGTCCATCAGAAGTCTGTAATTTAGTTAAAATAAAATCCATTGCTTTCTCAGCGGAGAGAATGTACTCAGTATTATTAAGATGTTTACCAGCAATAGATAGTGCAGCAATCATCAATCCATTCCAATCAGTAAGAATTTTATCATCTTTATGAGGGTGAATCCGTTTATCTCGAGCAGTAAATAGTTTTTGACGAATATTTTCTAATCTTTCCAGTAATTCATTCTCTGGCATTTTCAAATCATCAGCTAAACCACTCATAGTCTTTGTTAAATAAGGAATATTACGACCATTTTTTGATTTAGTTGCTTCATCAAAATAATTTCCTTCATCTTTAAAGTTGAATGTTTTAAGAAAAAGACCTACCTCATCGGGATTTAGAATTTCCTTAATTTCACTAATTTGCCAAGTATAGAATTTTCCTTCTTCCCCTTCACTATCAGCATCTTCAGCTGAATAGAAGCTACCTTCAGGTGAAAGCATTTCACGAAAAACATAAGTAATAATTTCATCAACTACAATTTTATATTCACTCTTTTTAGTTGCAAGATAAGCTTCACTATAAGCAATAATTAACATTGCTTGATCATAAATCATCTTCTCAAAATGAGGAAGCAACCAATCAGAATCAGTTGAATATCTATGAAAACCAAAACCTATATGATCATAAATACCACCTTTGCGCATTTCATGTAAAGTTTTCTCAACCATACTTAATGCTGATTTGTTGCCCGTTCGATACCAATACCGTAATAGGAATAACCATTTATGTGGAGTGGGAAATTTAGGTCTTCCTTTGGTTCCGCCCTTAGTCTCATCAAAAAGTAAAGATGCTTCCTTAAAAGCTTCTTCTAAAATATCTTCAGTAAAGCTATCACCTTGTGTAAATAGGGTATTTTGTAATTGCTCCAATATTTCACTGGAAACAATTTCTAATTCTTCTCTGTTATTTATCCAGTAATCTTTTATCTTTGGTATTAAATCGAGCATACCAATACGACCATAACGACTTTCTTTAGGGAAATAAGTTCCAGCAGTGAATGGCTTCTTATCAGCATTCATAATTATAGTCAATGGCCATCCACCACTTCCGGTAATCATTTGACATACAGTCATGTAGATAGTATCAATTTCAGGTCGTTCTTCACGATCGACTTTAATATTAATAAAAGTCTCATTCATTAATTTTGCAACTTCTGGATCTTCAAAAGATTCATGAGCCATAACATGGCACCAGTGACAAGTTGAATATCCAATTGAAAGAAAAATTGGTTTATCCTCTTTTCTAGCAGTTTCAAATGCTTCCTCCCCCCAAGGATACCAATCAACAAGATTTGAAGCATGTTGTAATAAATAAGGGCTTTTCTCATGAATTAGCCGATTATACTTATGACTATCACGACTTTTCTCACTATCTTTCACTAAAATCACTTCAAAAATAAAAAAACTAGCTAGACAAAAAACGTCTAACTTTGTAATTCCTTTAGCTTCTGTTTAACAGATTCTACATGATCTGCAACTTTAACTTTTTCCCAAATTTCAGCTATCTTGCCATTTGGATCAATTAGAAGAGTACTTCTCACTACACCCATGTATGATTTTCCATACATGCTTTTTTCTTGCCAAACACCATATTTTTCAAGGATTTTCTGATTTTCATCACTAAGTAATTGAACCTTGAGTTCATGTTTATCAGCAAATTTTTGATGGCTTGTACTAGAATCGGGGCTAATACCTAATACTACAGCATTAAGCTTTTGAAAATCAGGTAAGCTCTTAGTAAAATCAATAGCTTCTAAAGTACAACCTGAAGTATTATCCTTAGGATAAAAATAAAGAATAACCCATTTACCTTTGAAATTTTTCAAGCAAATCTCATTGTTGTCCTTATCTGGTAAACAAAAATCTGGTGCTTGGTTTCCAATTTTTACTTTTAGCATAATATTTTTCTCCAATAGTATATATTTTTCTAAAAAGAACTGTTACTGAATAACTAATATATTGAAATAGTATTATAATTGATGCTTCATAAACTAAGAAAAAAATTATCTTTTTTATAAAGAAATATGGCAATAATTGAAAACTTGAAGAAAATCAATTATTTACCATAAAGCTGCTTCAAAAGAATTTCACGTGCAATTGATTGAAAAGCTCGTTTGACACCAATTCCTTTTGTAGCTATTGTTTCATAAACAGGAAAGCCTTCTAAACCTAAACTTTGAAGCATTTCTGGTCTATCTAGTGCGTTTGGAACATCTCGTTTATTTAAAGTGACAACAATAGGTACCTCAGTATTAAATTTATCACCTAAAAACTCACGAAGTTCTTCTACTGATTCTACATTATAAGGTTGCATTTCAGGGGTTGAATCAAGCATGAGGATGATTCCATCTACCCCACGTAAGATTACCTTTCTTTGACTTTTGTGACGCGCTTGACCTGCAACAGTATAAGCATCAAGAATAACTCGACCAGAAGCTGAGAAGGGAGTAAAATCAAAATAAAGTGTTCTTCCAGTAGGATCAGCAATAGAAGTAAATCCTCCTTTAGTTAATCCTTCAACTTGGTCATAGAGCCAACGCAAACCGGTAGTTTTACCACTAAGAGAAGGTCCATAAAATACTATTTTTAAGTGAATT
>JAEORJ010000130.1 GCA_016840945.1 Candidatus Gerdarchaeota archaeon | reverse complement strand
ATTGAATCACCAACAATTTTGAGTGTTGTAAACATAACTGATCAATATCCTTTTGGTGTACCTAATAATATCGATTCAGTAACGATAACAATTGTAGTTGAAGATAATTATAATAGTGCTGATGATTTAATTGTAGAATTATATATGGTTTACAGTGATGTTGCTTATACAATGGGTTATATGCATCTACTTAATCCCGAAGGTTATACTTTTACTTTAGAAATGTTTGTAGGACATACAGAAGGGATTAGTTTAAAACATACATATTTTATCAAAGTATTCGACTCATCATTAAATAATATAACTTCAAGCACATATGTATTTTATAGTGCACCATTAGATGGTTCTATGTTACCAAGTTTACCACAAACTTTTCCACCAACTGTAACTATATCATTAAACTTCTCATCACTAATAATAGCAACGGTGATAGTTTTAGCAACACTATTATGCATTAATAATAAATTAAGAAAAAATGATATAGAATAATAGAAGCATTTTCTTGCGTTATTTTTTAGATAAATTTATCAATTTTCAATTGATTATTATTATATTAGAGAGAGTGTCATTATGATTAAAAAAATAACAATAATCTCTTTGTTTATTATTTGTATAATAGTACCTTTTTCTTCTGCAGGAAAGATAATAAATGAAAATAATGTCGCTCAGATAAACGATCTAGGCGATCCATTAGGCAACAAAGGTATATTAGCTATAGATATTGATGCTATAGGGGCTACCATTACTTTAGATGGAAATTTAACTGATTGGGAGAATGTGAGTTGTGAGGTTTTCAATGGGATAACAACCTACCTCGCTTTTGATTCGAATTATGTATATGTGGCAGCTCAATGGGAAGATCATAGCTTTGATGACATAGGTGGAAAATGGAATAAAACAGGTATGTTTGATGCAGATGATGCCATCTGGGATTTGGTTGATGGTTCAGATGATGTTATTTCGGTTGGTTTTGGTGAAGGATTAGATTCGGATATTTGGGTATGGACAACATCTAATAGAACTATGGATAATTATGCCTATGAAACTGATTTAGAAGAGAATCCCGATACAGGAACCATGCCTTTTATTCTAAATTCAAATGATACCACTGTTTTTGGCAATGCTAAACCACTTTATGATAATTATTTAACTCCTTTAACTGACTATGCTGCAATCCCAATATTTAGTACTTATAACATTTACATCGCATCAACAGCTTCAGGAAGTCAAACCGATGTAAACGTAGCAACTGATTGGAATCAAACAAAAACAAATTATTACACAGTTGAATTCAAAAGAGCTTTGAATACTGGTAATGGTGATGATATTGCATTAGATTTTACATCAGATGATATTTATTTTTATGCTGGGATTAAAAATAAAGATGCAGCAATTGAAATGTCTATTACAGTTGACAGTTTCTTAATTAGCACCACAAATGAAGCAGCCCAATTTATTATGAATTCTGTTAATGAAAATATTTATGATGCTTTGTTGATAAGTGGGCAAGTTTACGATGATTTCATTTACCAAGGTGATTATAGAATAGAGATTCGCTTAAGTGGTTGGGATGATACTTATGGTCCAAATTCATATAATTTAGCAGATATAAATCATTTTACAGGGCAATGGTCATACATATTTTATTATGATGAATTTGACATGCCTTTAGGTTATAGTAATTTATCAGTGATATTTTATCCCAGATATGAAGAACCTATTATGTTTAACCAAACAATAAATATTCAAGATATTGATCCTCCAAATATTCTTGGAATTGTAAACATTAATGATCAATATCCAGATGGAGTTCCTTATGAGACGGATACTATTACAATTACTGTCGGAGTCAATGATAATTATGACATAAGTGATAATTTGTATGTAGAACTTTATTTTTATCATGATGATAGTGTTGCAATGAGTTTGCATATGTTTCAATATATTGCAGGAGGATTAACATTTACGGTTAATATGCCAGTTCTTCATGATGAAAATGATTGGTTTAATTATACTTATTGGGTTCAAGTTTGGGATACTTCTCTTAATAAAGCATCATCAGTAAAATATTGGTTTATAACTGAACCACTTTATAACACAGTACCACCAACCAACTACACACCAACGATAACTTTAACTCCAACTATTTCTGTTTCACTAAATTATTCTTACCTATTAATATCAGCAGTATTAATTTTATCAACAATATTATTCATTAAGAATAGATTAAGAAAAGCTAAGATAGAATGAAAAAATTCTATCTTTGATTATTTTTTTTAAAAACAAATTTGTCATTAGCTAGTTTACCACGTCTATTAATTAGTAGTAGTTCACAGATAATTTCATCATTATTTTTCAATTCAACAATGGCTGAGCCAATATCCACAGACCAAGAGGAACCTCCTGAAGCACCTGAACCTGTACCTGGATTGATAATCATATGCTCATCATCCACATGTACAAATGACATATGTGAATGACCAGTTAATAATACTGAAACATCCATATCAAATGCTATTTGCTTTAATTGAAGGATATCACCTCGAGGATAAATTCCAGTGCCATGATATACTCCAAACTTAATCCCATTTGCTACAAAAACAGGTGCTTCTGGTAGAGCAATTTGATCCATGTTTCCCCTGCAAGCTATGAGGTTATTAGGATTTTTAAGATATTGTTGAAAAGATGTTAGAACATCAATAATCGTTAAATCACCAGTAAGCACAATATAATCCCATTTTTCTTTTTT
>JAEORJ010000129.1 GCA_016840945.1 Candidatus Gerdarchaeota archaeon | reverse complement strand
TCACAGGAAATGAAACTTTAGGGTATACTAGTAAAATTGATGAAAATCCCTATAGTATGGAATTCTTTTTTGGAGGACCAGATACTGATAATATTTACAATGTTCTCTCACCAGAATTGAAGATTGAATTTGATTATTATTGGGATTTACAGTATCAAGCAATGATTGAAGGAGGAATTTTTCCAGAATCAAATTATTATAACCCAGCAGATGTTTCAATTGAAGATACTGTTTGGGGTGTTTGGAAATACGAAGATGGACCTTTTAACATGTATACCAATCCAGGTGATCTTGGAAGTCACACTTTTTCACTATGTACTTTTTTAAATAATAGCTATATCAATTTTGAAACTTTTACTAAGGATCCTAGAAATAAAACTGAAAGTATACCAATAGATATGATTGGATTATTCACGGATAATTCAGGCGGTCAACAAATAGAAGAATATAATGCCACTGGAAATTCATTTGTATTTTTTGTGGAAGGAAATGATACTGTGGGCATTTTAGAATTACAACCATTCTATACAGAAAGTGGTTTATCTCTATATATCAGATTTGAAATAGAGAAAAATGATTTTGGTCGCTATGATGATATTTTGAATATAGAATATTATACATCGTTGATTGATGCTCAATCGGGATTTACTACTAATAGCCTAACATATAGTAGATACTTTGAAGTTCCAATAGAAAGCACAAACCCGTTATCACAAAAGCCAATCATCTACACATCTTTAGGATTGCTATTCCTAGTATTTATTGTTGGGAAAATAAAAAGAAGGAAATAATTCCTTCTTTTTTCCTTAATTTCTTAAACATAAGATTTTTCTTTCCACTTGTCTATGATTGATTATGAAACTTAGATATGTTTTTGTAATAATTTTAGTTGTTATAATAACACTTGGTACTAGTGGATTTCTGGTTTATTACTTTAAATTTAATCCTGGATTATTCACTCCATGCGAGGAAAAACCATTTACCAGCTATCCAGTGGACATGGATCGATTGACTTCAATCGTACCTCTTGGTAATCTTAATCCCCCTGGACATACCTATCCAACTGATCATATGTATTTCTTTACAAATTCAACATACTATATTGATGGATTTGAAATTTTTTCACCTGGGAATATTACGATAACATTGATTTCGAAAGTTGAATACAATCCTGCACAAATTGCAGGTGTTACTCAAGATTATACAATTGATTTTGTTGTTTGTTCAGCTGTTTCGGGGAGATTTGGTCATATAAATAATATCAGTACTTTTCTTAGCGATATCACAGGCGAATTTGGAGATGAATATGGCGATGAAGAAAGCTCCTATGAGATTGATGGCAGAATCTATACAAACTATAAGAAAAGGATCACAATTGATGTTCCTTCGGGCCAATTATTAGGCCGAGCTGGAATTGGTGGTGGAGGCTATGATTTTTGGTTAAAAGACAGTCGAGTGACATTAGAATGGGTAAACAACGATATTTCTTCATCATTCCAACATACAGTTTGTCCTTTGAACTACTTCGTTGATTCGCTAAAGAATGTAATGATTACAAAACTCAATGCTTGGGGTGGGATACCTGTTTATCCTCCAGGTTATTGTGGTCGTATAGCATTTGATGTTGCTGGGACAGCTCAGGGTATTTGGAAACGCGAAGGTTGGAGTGGCAATGAAGCTGAAGAACGTGGATTATCACTTGTCTATAGTAACTTGAATGCTTCAATGGGAGCTATTTCAATTGGTAATGCTGAAAATGACACTTGGGATAAAAGAGCCTATTACTTCTCGCCAGCTGAAAGCGGTTTTAGAAATAGGAATTTCAGTCAGGTAACTCCTGATGGGAATATCTATTATTATTTCTGCAATGAATTCACTAGTGGTTCTGATTATACAAAAGTAATTTTAATTAAAATGACTGCTGAAAGAGAACTATATTTGCATTTTATTGATACAGGTGGTATTCCTCTTCCAAGTGATCCAAGCTCATTATTTGATCAGATGTTAGCGGTGAAATACATCCGCTAATAATCTTTTTTTCCACAGATAAATGTCACAATTTTAAAATTACAGTTATATTAATAGTATTTGAATTTAAATTAGAGATGATGATTGAAAATGTCTTCTAACGAAGAACAAAAAGTTATTTTTGCTTGTTTTCCACATGCAGACGATGAGATTAGTTGTGTTGGGACTTTAGCGAATCATGTCGCTCGAGGTGATCGAGTAGTCCTATGTTTTGCTACTCATGGTGAGATGACCTCATTGATGGGTGATGTTCCTATTGAGGATATTATTTTGGCTCGAGAGGAACATGCAGCAAAAGTAGGTCGAATTATTGGTTGTGAAGTCATGTTCCTTGATTTTCAGGATACTGAAGTGGAAATAACAAGACAAAACGCAAAGAAATTAGCTGGTGTAATTAGTCAAATAAAACCAGATATTATCATAACTTGGAATTCTTACCATAGACATCCAGATCATCGTTCAATTGCTCAATTACTCATTGATGCTGTGCAAATGGCTAGAATACCACGAATAGTTTCACCAAATGGACCGCATAGAAAAGACATCTGTATTCTGCAATATTTCGATGAACGAGCACTTTTACCCTCAGTTTATGTAGATGTATCAGAGTCCATAGATAAAGTAAAAGCAGTTACTGAATGTTATGCAGAAACTTATGGTTGGGAAGGTGCAGTAGAAAATGTACTTGCGAGAAGGCGAGCATTTGGTTTAGATTGCGATGTACAATATGCTGAGCATTTCACTATCCTAAGAAGAAGACAAAAAGCAGTAAAATATGTATGTTAATTTATTATGGTAAATTGTTATCATATTTATTTTTGGAGTTCAGAACATAGCTACATTAAGCAAATTTTCTTAATATTTTATTTTTCCTTTTTAGATGTAACTTGAGAATTGATCAACAAAGAACATACTAGTTTTATATAAAAGATAAATTGTAGCAATTGCTAATAAACCAACAATTGGCCATAAAATTGCTTGTAGTATTTTCTTTCCTGTTCTTTTATCATACAATAATAGAATTCTTTTGAAGTATCTAGCAAAAAGACTGAAACCAACAATCAAGTAAATGAATAAGGCAACTAACCATGGTTCCCAAGTGTAAAATATGTAGCTTGGAAAAAGCCCCGTTAGGAGTTCTGCTACATTGTTAAATTCAATTCCAAATAATGCTATAATTTGTGGTGCTAAAGCAGCAGTTCCAAGTATAAAACCTATAACACTTAATAAAACAGAATCTTTCTTACTTATAGCTGAAATTACTAGTCCTACTATTGTAATAATTATAAAAGCAACATAAATAATTGCTGAATTGATAATATACGATAAGAGATTACTAGGATTATAAAATGCTAAGGTGACATCATATACCCAAAAAAGTAAAATTGATAATAATAATGATATGAAACCAATACTTGCTCCAATAATGCCTAAAATTGAAACATTAAAAGATATTTGGCGCTTTTCTCTTCTTACTGGTTCTGTTACCTCTATTTCAACAGGTTGAGCTTCGATTTTAATTTCTTTGTAAAAAGGGGTGTCATCTTCCCGAGGTGATGTATATGGTAAATCACGCCCACAATTCAAACAAAAATGGCTTCTCGACTCGTTTGCCTCACCACAAAATGGACAAATGTTGTTTTTGTTAGACAAAAATTAAATCACCTTTACATATTAATTTACTTTTTTGCTCCTCAATCTTGTAATATAAACTATGAAAATAATGCTTGGAAAAACAGCTAAATAATAAAAATCCAATAGTGCTGGGTATTTTTCCAAGGTATATATGAAATATACTGATTCTGCTTCTTTATATCTATCAGTAAAGTACTCGATTTCTATATCAAAATAATCCTCTCGGTGTTTTAACGCTCCATCAGGAGTGTATTCGATGATTGATTTATAGATGCATTTATCTATTGGTAGATAAATGTTATAACCTAACTCATCATCAAAATGATCATTATAATAAATAACTCCTGATAAATCAAACTCAAATGTCCATTTAGTTGTCTGACTACCAAATTGACTTAATGCTGTCCCAAGCGAATTTCTACCTTGGATTTTAAATGAATTGATGCTTTCAAGAAAATATCCAAAGGTAATCTCATAATCATTAAGATGAACGGGATCGGTAACAGTATCTACAATATAATAGGCATCAAACAAATCAACAAAATAGGCATTTATGATAGACCAATTATTAGAGATAAACCTCATGTTTCTGAAGTTAAAATCAAAGGATCTTAAAATGGGCTTTTCTGAAACATAATCCCATACATAATATATGTAAAAGAGATCATCAAATTCAAAATAATCTATTGCATATGTTTCCCAATCATAATGTGCTGTATAATTATTTTCTCCATATTCCGTTGTCTTCTTATAAAGAATTGTTTTATCATAACTATTAACTTCTATTATATGAATATCTTCAGTCATTTCTACAGAATAACTTTCTGTATACCCCGATTCTCCATCTAAATATTCAACTTCCCATAAAATACTTTCATCACTGATATAATGGAAATTATTTCCAGCTGATACAAAAGCACTCACAGAATTTGTATTACTGAGATTAGAAACTATTAATACTATAGATATTAAAACGATGCCCATTAAATGTTGTTTTTTAACATTCATTATTTATTTCTCCTCTTTTCTTTTGCTATTCATTGAAAATTTTATAATAAAAACTGAAACAATCAATGCAGGTAAAATAATAAAGGTTGGTACTCCCATAGCAAGTTGACTTTCACTTGTTAATGAATATTCATAAATTTCTTTAAAAAATACGCCTTCTAATTCATAAGATGCTTCTCCTCGATATAAGAACTTCTTTAACAATCCTCCGTCTGAATAACTTATTTGCAAATCAATTTTATACACATCAAATAATTGATATTTATATCCCATTGATTCACCATCATAATACCGGTCATAAATAACCTTGGATAAGTCAAAATGTAGTACTATCTCAGTATTTGTATCTGTAAATTGGTTAATGGCATTGCTAAGTGAATTTTTGTTATTAATTGAATATGAATTCATAATAGCTAAAAAATATTCAAATGGAATAACAACATATTCTGTAGGAGTATCTAGACTGTCAACTATACTCGAACCATTAAACACATTCAATAATCCATTATTAAATAATTCCCAGTTTGGTTCAACAAAAAACAATGGGGTATACCAAAGAGCTATATCAAATCCAATTAAACGTATTACTTCAGCTTCACTATCCCAATCAAAATTAATATAGAAGAAATCGTTTGTACTTTCAAAAAGAAATTCATAAAAACTCATATCAAAATAATAATTATCCCAAAGATTTAAGTGACCATCAGGGCTGTAATAAGTAAAATCCATTAATTTGTTTTCAATATCCATACTTGTTATATTAAAATTGAGTTGCATTTCAATGGAATCTTCCTCAATAATATATTTTTCTTCATCTGGTATCGATTCCTCGCCATAAAAATAATTCTTGGTAGTAAAAGGATATTGTTTCCCTACATCAAAATCATATTCATATGAAAGAATAGAGGTGGTATTAACACTTATGATTAAAATAACACTAAAAAACGCTAGTAGTAAATGATTTTTCTTACTCACCATTAACACCTTTTCCGCTAATAAATTAGTTTTATAGCTATTTGAATTTTCTTATTTTTATCGCAAATTATTATAATAATAATTTCAATTAATTTTTTTCACTAAAAATTAGTTATAAAATAAATAAACCAATTGATCTTGAATAAAAAAATAAGAGGTAAAAATGATTGATAGTATTTGATAAATTACCATTTAGTAAATTCATCAAGAACTGTAACAATCATTTTCATACCATCAATAAAATCATCAACATTAATATTTTCATTTGGGGCATGAGAATTACTATCAGCATTACCAGATCCAAGTGATACTATTGGCATATGATCACCAAAGAGATACATTGGACCTGATCCACCAGATGTTGATTGGATGGAAGGTTCATGATTATAAACCCGCTTATTTGCATTTACGCAAACTTTGACAAATGGTTCGCTAACTGATGTTTTAGAAGGTGGATAACCATTTGACCAATCTACTTTTACATCAGTGAAACCATGGTCATCAAGGTACTTTCGAAGATTAGCAAGTATTTTATTTGGGTCTTGGTTTTTAACTAATCTAAAATCAATTTTACAAGATGCTTCTTTAGGGATAACAGTTTTACCTCCTTTCCCTTGCCAACCTGCTGTAAAACCACATAAATTACAAGTTGGGACTGTGAAATATGCAAATTTAGCTTCATCATCAGATAAACCATATCTAAAATGATTAATTCCAAAATGCTCTTTTACTTCTTCTGGGTAGAAATTATATTTCTTAATGACTTCTCGCTCTTCGTCTGAGATTTCTACAATATCATCATAGAATTCTGGGACCAATATCTTTCCATCTTTATCTTTCAAAAGATTCACTGCTTGTAATAATCTTTCACCAGCATTTGGTAAATGTGTTGCACTAGCAGAATGAGAATCAATATTCATTTGTTTTACTGATAATTGAACATAAAGTATTCCTTTTACACCTAAGATGAATTCTTGTAATCCTTCTCTATTGCTTCCTCCAAACTCCCAAATACACCCATCAACATTCTTGAAGAAATCTATATCTTGCTCTACATATTTTGTTAGATTTTTACTACTACTTTCTTCTTCTGTTTCGATAACGAATTTGATATTACATGGTAATTTCAAGCCTGCTTCTTGCCAAGCTTTTACGGCATGAATTCTACCAATTATTTCATCTTTGTTGTCAGCAACACCTCGTCCATACATCTTACCATCACGAATGTCTAATTGGAAAGGATCTGATTCCCAAAGATCAAATGGTTCAGCTGGCTGAACATCTGCGTGGTCATAGAACATCAATGTTCGTTTAGCACCAACATCAATAAGACCAGTGATAACAGGCCCTCCACCAGTCTCAAATTTATTAACTTTATAGCCATATTCTTTTAGCAACTTAGCTGCAAATTCTCCTGCTTCATCAAGATATTCTTCTTTAGCAGATACAGAAGGGATAGCGATGAACTCAGCTAAATCTTTTATAGCCAAATCTTTACGCTTTTCTATTATTTCATAGACTTTTTCTATTGACAAGTAAAACCACCAATTGTTTTTTTTGTTGGAATCTAAGGTTTATACCTTAATTAATTTTCAGTATATCTTTTCTTTACAATCTATACTAAATAATTTTAAAACAATGGAACTATTTTGAAGATGGACAATTAGAAGGATTAATAATTATGACGAATTTTCAGGAATATTTGGAATTGTTGCAACGTGGTAATTTTAAGGAAGCTGAAAACCTCTATTTGATTGCTGAAAGAGAGGATTTTACTTTTCCCGAAGCAGTAGATCAATGGCAACCACCACGACCTTATTTGATTGAACATCTAGCAATGAATTGGATTGTAGATTTAGAAAAAACCATCATTAAGGCATCTAATGAGATGACTTTAACATCGAAAATAAGTGCTTTAACAAAAATTGAACTTCACGCAGTAAATATTGATATTAAGAAAATAGTTGATCAAGATGAAAATGAATTATCATATGAACTAGACAGTGACAATCATTCATTGATTATCTATTTGAAAGAAGCTATTTGTGAAGCTACAAGTGTTATCTTGACCATTGATTATGAGGTTCACCAACCCTGTACAGGTGGTTTCTTTGAAAAACCAAATGACTATTTTCCTGATGTTGGTTATCAATTATGGACACAATTTCAGGATAATTATTCAAGATATTTAATACCTATCTATGACCATCCAAGTCATAAATTCCCCGTTGAAATGATAGTTACTGTTCCAGAAGGCTATTATGCAGTTTCAAATGGTATATTACAAGAGCATAAGAAGAATAAAGATAAAACTGAAACTTGTCATTGGTTCCAAGAGAAACCAATCCCAGCATATTTAATCACTCTAGCAGTAGGTGATTTTAATGTTTTTGATGAAAAATTTGGTAAACTTGATGTTATATATTATGCAGAGAAAAAATGGGATAAAGATACAGTTTATCGTTGTTTGCAAAAAACACCTGAAATGATCAAATTTTACGAGGAAAAATTCGGTGTGAAATTTGCTTGGGATAAATACGGTCAAGTAATGATTAGTAATTTTGTAATGGGTGGAATGGAGAACGTTAGTGTTGCTACTTTAACTGATACTATTTTTCATGATGAAAAAACGCATAAAGATTACACTGGTGAAGAATTAGTAGCTCACGAATTAGTCCATCAATGGATTGGTGATTTAATTACTTGTAAGTCTTGGACTCATGGTTGGATAAATGAAGGTGGAGCTACTCAATTACAAAATGAATGGAAAAAACATGATTTGGGAATTGATGAATATCTCTATGATCAATTAGGTAAGCAAGAATCCTATTTCAGAGAAGATAAAAATAGTTATAGAAGACCGATAGTTCAACGAAAATGGGAATGGGGGTTTGATGTTTTTGATGCCCATCTCTATCCTGGTGCAGCTTGGCGTTATTACATGCTAAAACATCTCGTTGGTGAAGACGTTTGGTGGCAGGTATTAGGATATATTTTGACTAAGCATGCTTATACCAGTGTTGAAACTATTGATTATCAACGAGCATTTGAGGATATAACTGGTAACGATTTAGATTGGTTCTTTGATCAATGGCTAATACAAGCAGGCTATCCCGAGGTTAATATTAAAGTCAGTTATGATTCAGATTCAAAACAAGTAATGGTAAAGATTGAGCAAACACAAGAGCAAGATAATACACCAGAAGCTTTTAGATTCCCATTTATAATTCAATTAACTTTTGAAGATGGTTCAAAAACTCGTTTTGAAAATTTAGTCAATGAAAAGGTTCATACATTCTATTATAAAGTCAATGAAAAACCAGAAATGATTGAAATTGATCCTGATTATACTGTTCTTATGGATGCTTCAATTGATAAGAATACAGAGATGTGGATCTATCAATTGTCAAATGGTTCTACTATTATTTCTCGTATTCAAGCTGCTCGAGCTTTAGGTAAAAAAGCAACTAGGAAAGCTGTCCATGCTCTAAATAAAGCAATCCTTACGGAAAAATTCTGGGGAGTACAAGTGGAAATAGCTAAAGTTCTAGGTGGATTGAAAACTGAATTAGCCTTAGATGGTTTAATTACCGCTGTTAAAGTAGAGAATAATAAAGCTAGAAGTGCTATTGCTACTGCTTTTGGTAATTTCTATCAAAATCAAAGAGCTCATGATGCATTAACTAAAATGTTGGATGATAAAGAATCGTATTGGGTAGTCTCTAATGCTGCTGCTTCAATTGGTAAAGTTAAACTAGATAGTGCATTGGAAGTTTTGAAAAACAACTTACCAAAATCAGATAAAAGTTGGACAAATGTTGTTACAAGAGGTTTCATTAATGGATTAGCATCATTGGAAAAAAATGAAGCTTTTGAAATAGTTCTTACCTATACTAATGTTGGTGTAGCTGACCCAATTAGACGTGAAGCTGTAAGGTTACTAGGTAAATTAGGTAAGAAATTCAAAAAAGAAAAACCTGAAATCAAACAATTATTGGAAAAAATCCTTCTTAATGATGGGTCAAGACGAGTTGTTTATTCAGCCATAACTGCAATACAAGAGTATGGAGATGCTTCATTAATTGCACCTTTGCAACAGGTTGAACAATCAACCTGTTTAACTCATTATAAACGAGCTGCAAAAGTAGCAATTCGCACATTAAATAAAAAGAAAGATGAAACTGAAATAAAATCGGTACAAAAATCAGTTGAAGAAGTTCAAAAAGATAATCGCGAGCTAAAAGAACGGCTTGAAAAATTGGAAAATATGATTAAGAAAAATGATAAATAAAAGGAATTAACCATTCCTTACTTTTTTTTAATAATTCCTTAAACTATTTATTACATATTTAAAATCATTGGGATTATCAAGTAATTCCTTTAGTGCTATATCTGGCTTATCACTATTCACTAAGTAATTAGTTGTTAATAATAACAAATCCCCTTTATAACCAACAACTCCATGTATTGGTAATCCGCCACCAAATGATGCTTCTTGAACAGCAATATGATCAGCAGGTAAAGTAATAACCAAATTGTTATCTGAATCATCAAAAGCAATTGTTTTACAAGGTAAATCTTTATCCCAACTACCTATAGCATCTAAATATTTCTTTCCTAAAGCTAAATAAATACAATCAGGTTTTTCTTTCTCAATTATTTCATGGTAGTCATTTGGTATAGTTAGAAGTTCAGCTCGTTTTTCTATATCTTCTTTAGACATAGTTGAAAATGTACAATCATAAGGTGGAATTTCCACAGTTTCCTCAATAATACCAAAACCTGCTGAAACAATATAATGACTGACATCAAAAAATCGTCTTAAAACTTTGATTGCTGATTTTATGCTTAAGTTCAAAGCTCCTAAATACATTTGATGTGCTGGACGATTCACTGACAATTTAATAATAAAATCCTCTCTTCTTTCTTTAGAAGTCAAATCGTCACATGATGGTTGATGTGGATATTCGATGACTTTTCGTTTACTACATGAACTGAATATCAATAATTTCATGTTTATGTATCCTCTTCTGTAGAATATTGTTTAAAAGTAGAAGTTAT
>JAEORJ010000013.1 GCA_016840945.1 Candidatus Gerdarchaeota archaeon | reverse complement strand
ATTCGTAAATTGTCTTCGAATGTCACCATACCAAACAATGCATCTGGTTTCGATTTTGAATAGGATTTTAATGTTGAAATGAGGCTTTGTTTTACCCCTTCTATTTTTGACCCACTCATTGAACCCGAAACATCTAACGCAGCTATTAATGAATTTCCCTTTTGAAGGCCTGCTCCAAAATCTGTTTTAATTTTGTCAGGGGGGATTAGCCAGCCAGCATAGGCATTGATATTGGTTGGAAGGTCTTTTGGATCAATAACATTAACTGATCCACAGTATTGGCAATTAAAAAAGGTGCCAACTTTAGAATCGGTTTGAATTAGAGTGATATTTGTTAAGATTGCACCACAGTGTGAGCAACTTATTGGTTTTCCCTTAATATCGGGTTTAGCATCGTCTAATTCACTAAATGATAGTTCCCCTACGAGGGGAATATCGTCTAAGAGTTTCTCAGAAGCTGGTATTTTATCACCAGTTGAGAATTTAATTCCCTTGACCATTTTAATCACTGCTCAACAAGGTTCTATTTTCCTTTATAAAGCTATGTTAATTCGATTTTGGATTAAAAAATAGCGTGAGATTAACTTATGAAAGGATACGCAATAATCTATCAATGATGGTGTTCAGTGATGCTAGTTTCTCAGAAATTGCTAATGATTGATCTTGAGCAGTATCTACTAATTCTTTAAAACCATTAATAAGGAAATTTCTTGAAGCTATTGAACCAGTAATATTTAGTAATCTGGAACGTAATGTTTGAATTATCTCGTAAGTTTTCAAAGTTAGTATTCCTTGCTCTCTCTTTAGGGCATACAATTCCTTGCCTGTTTCAAAGCTCTTTTCTTCTTGTTTTTTCTGTTCTTCTATTAATTCCTCAGCTGATTCAGTTAATACTATTCCAGCTAATTTTGCTGGTAATTTACTTATAATGCTATTATAATCATTCACTAAAGGCATGATT
Source organism: Candidatus Gerdarchaeota archaeon (assembly GCA_016840945.1). The sequence goes on along the minus strand of JAEORJ010000013.1, from coordinate 34,736 downwards.
TTCTGGAAATCTCTTTTTGTTACTGTAAAAGTTATTTTTTCTTTTTCTAGGACCGTTTGTGCAGCAAGTAATTCTTCAGCAAGTTGCTCATCTGAAAGTAGGCGCTCTTCTTTTTCTCTAAACTCTTCCTTTAAGGTATCATCCTCTTCTTGTTCTCTTTGTAAAAGAAAACGGGTTCTATAATAATCCAAATCTTTTTCCCAACTAGCCGCATCAAGAAACTGAATATTGAAAACAAATGCTTTTATTTCATCCGCCAATTGTTCGTAATCTATAGTTGTGATTTTTTCTTTTAACTCTAAAATCTTGAAGGATAAATCCTCTCTTTCTTTAATCAATAAATCTAGTTTTTCTTTAAGGAAACTCATTGCTGAGCCCGAAGTTTTGTCAGTTTCACGTAAGCTTTCAACTATCGTTTTAGTTTCATTAAGTTGCTTTTCTCTAACCGTTGTTGTGGTTATTTCTTTCAAAAATTTCAAACGTAAATCAGTGAGTGCTGTTACTTTTTCTAAATGTGATAATAAGGCAGTAATTCGTTCTTCATCTAAATTAACCTGTTTTGCTGATATTTCTTCAGAAGTTAATTGCAAAATCTCAAGAATTTTAGGTGTTATTAATAGTGTTATCTGTAAATTTGTTTCAGGTTTCTTCTTTTCTTGAGAACGTTTAAACATCAGCACACACCTAATCTAGTGAAGCATTAACTACCTAGATTAAAAAGTATGCTTAATTATCTGCTTTTTTCTCTTGTAGTTTAATAGTTATTATACTACCTATTGCAACTATAACGATTATAACTGGTAAAATAATTAGCGTTATTTTAGCACTATGAGCTTCTTCCCCACCAAGCAGTAATTGCTGAATCAAATGCCAAACAAATAAGCCAAAAATACTAGCTGACATTATGAACCCTAAAAAGGGTAAAATAAAATTTGCTTTTGTTTCTTTTCTAACAATCAAGCTAGCTAATGAGACTGTTGCGAAAAGTAACAAGAAAATAGTGCTTGCTAGTTGTGCTATTTGCTCTAGCTTCAGTGTTAGTGTTATTAACAAAGTAACTCCACTAATTGTTATAATACTAATAAAAGGAACTTTCGTCTTTTTGGAAACTCTTTGGAAGAAATGAGGAAAGATACTTTCTCGAGACATTACATAAGTCAATCTTGATGACCCATAAAGTGAAGCATTAAAGGCACTTGCAGTCGAAAAGAGAGCACCAATAGTAATTATAACAAAACCTGCAAAACCTAATATGGGTTCTGCAGCAATTGCTAAAGCATATTCAGCTTTATCGCTATTTTCACCTGTAAAATTAGCATAATTGGTACCGCCTAGAGCAGTGAAAGATACTAAGAGATAGATGATTGTAGCAACGATAACAGTAGTATAAATTGATTTAGGGATGTTTTTTTCTGGTTCTTGAATCTCTTCAGTCGCATTGGGAATTAATTCCAATCCTTCAAAAGCAACAAATAAAATAGAGGTACCAACAACAGCAAAAGCTAGTCCTTTCATTATTCGTGAAAACCCTACGCCTTCACTTATAAAGAACGGATTAAGATTTTCTGGAGCATTTTTTATCGCTGCTGGCAGAGTGATTGCTACAAAAGCAACTAAAATTATAACCTTAATTAAAACGATGATGTTTTGTGATTTACCTGTTTCTTTTACACCGACAAGATTAATTATTGTTGATAGAATAACAAGAACGGTTGCAAAAGCAGAATATGTTAATCGTATAACTAATGGAGAAGCAGTCTCCGGTAAAACCATATGAGCAAAGTAAATGCCAAAAGTATAAGCATATAATGCACAGGAAGCTAAATAACCGGTCCAAAGCAGCCAACCAAAGAATCCCCCAATATACTTTCCAAAAGCAGCTTTGCAGAAAGTATAGCTCCCACCTGCGGAGGGATAACGAAGGGCTAGCTTAGAATATGAATAACCTATAAGCATTCCTAGTATGCCTCCAAAAGCAAATGAAAGGATAGCTGCTGGGCCAGCTATACCAGCAACAATACCAAGTACGCTAAACACTCCACCGCCAATGGTGCCCCCAAGACCAATACTTACAGCTTCTTTAAAGCCTAATTCTCGAGATAATTCTCTTTGAGATACTATACCAGTATCAATAGAATATGTACCTAAACTGCTTTCTTGTTTAGATTTTAACTCGAGAGTACCGTTGTTCTCGCTAGAAGCTTTATTCATAATTATACCTTCAATTTAACAGGATAACAAACTTATTCTCCATGTTTATAGACTATTTTAAAATCTTGTTAAAAAAATAACCTTCGCTTTATTAACCTAATCTTTCATCATATATTCTCTTAGATATCCTTCAGAAATATTGCTGCAATTGGGCAACCACTTTTATTGTAGATTTCATTAGTATCTGTGCCAAAGAGCCCAAAGAATCGCTTGGGGAGATAAGGTACTCCTAAGATAGCAAGATCAGCATGCTCTTTATTCAAGAAACTACTGACAGAACGACCAACATCACGACCAACAACAACTTTTGTCTTCATAGGAAATAAAAGTAAAGTGCTTAACATACCAGCTAATTTAACAAAATTCTTTTCCTCGTTAATGATCATCTTATCATCTTCAGGCATTATTGGAACAGTCTCAGGTATGATGATAGCATGAAGAAGGATTATTTCAGCATCCATTTTTTCTCCCGCATTTGCAATAGCAATGGCTATCTGGACAGCTGCCATTTCATTCGGTGTACCAAAACCTATTGGAACAACGATTTTTCTGGGAGAAACATGGCTACCATAGGTAACCCAATCTTTCAAAGGAGAGCGGATGACCATAACCGAGTGACGGCTTCTACGAGCAATACGCTCAGAAAAACTAACAGATAATCTCTGGAAGAAGCTCTTTTGACGGCTCATAATAATAGTTAATTTAGGAGCTAAAGTATTAATTTCCTCGAGAATAGCATTGTCAAAACTTTTTGAAGAATCTTTGATGAAAACATCTAGTTGAACTCTCATTTCTTCAGATTTATTACGTAACCAATCAATTTCCTTGAGGAAAAAATCCTCGATTTTATCAGATTTGTTGGTGACATGAACAACACGTAAGGAACAACCAAAGTACTCAGCTGTCACTAAAGCCAGAAACATTGCATCGCGTTCTGATGGAAAACCCCGTAACGGTAGAAGAATTAAATCACCAGGGGAGCTAAACAGACCAGAATCCAGGATATGATCGTGAAAACCCATTTGCCAAGACAATACTCCTTATTGATACTATTACTCATGAGCTTGTGTGAATATTGTAATTATTCATCATTTAAGTTAATTACGCTTAAAACCAAATTTTATACGAGGAAATATTTCATGATGAAAAAAGTCCTATAAGCAAAGATTTTTTATTATGGGAAATTTAGAATAGTTAAATCAAAAGATTGTAATGGAAGGAAGGCATTGGCGGACCCAGGAATAGGATCAAGCTTCGACTATTTATTCAAAACAATAGTAGTAGGTGACGGTGCTGTAGGAAAAGCAGCAATTACTTTTAGGTACGCCCATGATAAATTCCAAGAAAATTACAAGATGACAATTGGTGTGGATTTTACAATAAAACTCATAGATTTTGAGAATAAAGTAATAAAATGCCAAATTTGGGATACGGGAGGCCAAGAGAGATTTTCGAAGATCAGACCGCTTTATTATCGTGGTGCTCTTGGCGGTTTAATTGTTTATGATGTCACCCAACGTGAATCATTTGAAAATCTGAAGAAATGGCTTGAAGAAGTTAAGAAGAATTGTCGTAATATCCCCCTTATCATTGTTGGTAATAAAATCGATCTTAAAGAGGATCGTGAAGTGACCAAAAGGGAAGGTAAAGCTTATGCTAAAAAACTCTCTGAAGAATTAGAGCGAGAAATTCCTTATCTCGAGACTTCTGCTAAGACTGGTGAAACCATTAAGCAAGTCTTTAATGAGCTTGTCACCATGATGGTTCGTGATGCTGAAAAATCCATAAAAAAATAGTTTTTTGAATTAAAAATAAAAAAAATAATAGTGAAGCACTCTTTTTATTGGAGTGTCCGAACCAATTTTACCCTTTGTTTTCCGACTGCCAAGTACATTTACTTATGGACCAGGAGTAATAAATGGTGGTGCCTCATCAGGTGGACCGATTGCTAATGTTACTGCTAACCATAGTAGGGCCATTAAGCCAAAAAGCACTAATACACTCAATTTGTTGGGTTGAAACATTTTTTTCATTTTTTCTCTTTTCCTCCGCAAGGAGCATTTAGTTCATTAGTCCTCACGGTATATTTTATTTAAAAAGGTCTAAATGTCAAAAATCACTTGCTGTTTTGTTGGAAAAAAAGAAAAATAGAAAGAAAAAGGATTATTACCTTTCTCTTTTGTAGAAGCTTATACTTCTATTTTATTTCAGTTAATTTTTGAAGATAATCCCACTCTTTGTCGACTGCTTCTTGGAAAAGTGCTATTAGGTCGTCTCGCTTTGTTGGTCTGAATAAGTGTCTAAATCGTCCTTGATCCTTCAAATAATCCTCAACGGGGATTTTCTTTTCAGGTTTATTGGCGATGATTTTACTTAAACGACTTAATTCGTACTCTCTTCCATCATAGATTTCGTATAATGGGAAGTAGCAAGAATCAATGCCTTGTCTAGCGACTTGTATGGATTTTCCTTCAGGGAATCGCCAACCACGTGGGCAGGGCATATCAACTAATAAGAAAGCTGGACCATCTACATCAAGTGCTCGTCTTACTTTAGTCATAAGGTCTCGATGATCAGCTGGTGAGGCGGTAGCTACATAAGGAATTTTATGAGCAGCAGCTATTGCAACTAAGTCTTTTCTCCATTCAACTTTACCTGGGATAACCGAACCTGCTGGAGAAGTTGTTGTAGCAGCATACATTGGCGTTCCACCTGAACGTTGAATACCTGTGTTCATGTAGGCTCCGTTAGTATAGCAAATGTAGACGAAATCGTGACCTCTTTCAAGAGCTCCACTTAAAGATTGCAAACCAATATCATAAGTACCACCATCACCTGCAAACGCAATGATATCTGGCACTTTATTTAGTTTGCCTTTTTTAACCATAGCTCGGTAAGCAGCTTCTGCACTGCTAGCGGTTGCAGCAGCATTTTCAAAAGCATTATGGTACCAAGGAACGCGCCAAGCAGTGAATGGATAAATAGTAGTAGCAACTTCCATACAACCTGTTGCATGGAAAACTGTAACATTTTCGGGATCAGTGACTAATGTAGCTAATCGAGCAATTGTACCTGCAGTACAACCCGCACAAAGTCTATGGCCTGGTGCTAATCGATCTTTTTCTCGCATTAATTCCTTTGCTGGTGGAATCTTTACTTTCTTTAATTCTTCGGATGAAGTCATTGTTCTTTTGCCTCCTATTTTCTCAATCCTATCCACTCAATGGGCACAGACTTTTCTGCACCTTTTTTCTTGAGAACGCTATTATAGATGTACTCGAAATCTTCAGCAGATACATCTCTACCACCAATTCCTGCCACGTAACCAAATAGTTGTGGTCTGTCTTTGTAATCATACAATGTGCTTTTGATATCAGTATAAAGAGCTGGACCAGGAGCACCAAAGGTTAAGTCTCTATCAATAATGCCAGCAACTTCCACATCTTTCAATGCTTTAGCGATTTCTTCACCTGGGAAGGGACGATAGGTTTTAACCTTCAAGAGACCGACTTTTTTACCTTCTTTGCGAAGCTTATCAACAACATATTTGCCCGTACCAGCCAAAGCACCCATGGTAATTAATGCTGTATCAGCATCTTCCATATGATACTCTTCAACCATTTTATATTCTCGACCAGTCATTTCACCAAATTCCTTAAAGACTTTAGGAATGACTTTTCGGGCAGCATTCATAGCTATTTCTTGTTGATATTTAACTTCCATATAATAATCAGGAAGGGCTAATAAACCAGATGATACTGGATTACCAGGCATTGTTGGGTATTTCATAACTCTATCAGGTAAGAATTCTTTAACGAAATTTCTATCAAGAGGAGAAACACCTTCTAAAGCATGGGTTAGAATGAAACCATCTAAACCGAACATTACAGGTAAAGACACATCAGGGTTTTCGCCTATTTTGAATGATAAGAATGTAGCATCGTATGCTTCTTGAGCTGACTCAGAAAACATGGATATCCAACCTGTGTCTCTACAAATAGTTTGATCAGTAAGCTCACCGTGGATATTAATTGGCCCACTTAAAGCTCTGTTAGCAACAGCCATAACAATAGGCAAACGAGAAGCAGCAGCAATGAAAAGGATTTCATACATTAATGCCACACCTTGGCTAGCTGAGGCTGTAAAAACTCGGGCACCAGTGACACTAGCACCAACACAAGCACTCATAGCACTATGCTCAGATTCAACACAAACAAATTCGGTGTCAACTTCACCATTGTTAACAAAATCACTGAAATGTTCAACAATTATTGTTTGAGGGGTGATCGGATAAGCAGCTACTACATCAGGATTGATAACAGCAGCAGCATTAGCTACGGCTTCATCACCTGTCATGCCAATTCTTTTCACTTTTAGAGCAGATGTTTTTGTCATTTGTGATCACCTAATATTAAGATAATTTTTTCATTTCAATTGCTTCTGAGGGGCATTCCTCAGCGCATATGGAGCATCCTTTACAATAAGAATGATCCATTACAGGATACTCTTCTTCATCCATTGTTATCGCTGAATCGGGACAAAGGAAGAAACATCTGGTACATTTTGTGCACTTCTCACGATCAACAACGGCTTTAAATGCACTCCAATCACCTGTCTTGAAGAATACGGATGAACCGGCATAGGGTACTGAACCACCCATGGGTAGTTTTTCGTAACCCCATTTCTTTTCTATCCATTCTTTCATTTCTTTTTCAGAGAGGGATGTATTTTTGGTCATTCTGATTCTACCTCTTCATAGGCTCTTTTAATGGCCTTAACATTTTTCTCACCAATCGATCCTGGAAATCGTTCAGCTGTTGCTTCACAAACATTCTCTAAATCGACAACACCTGTAACTTTTACTAGAGCACCTAACATAACGGTATTTGTGATTGGTCTACCCAATTCCTCATCAGCAATTTTAGTAGCATCGACCTTATAATAATGGGCTTTTTGCTTTATGCTGATTTTTTTCTTCAGTTCGTCCATTGAGCCAGGAAAATTAGCTATTACTTTTCCTCCTTCCTTCAAACCTTTACCAAGATCAACTGTACCAATCAATGTTGGATCAAGAATTACTATCACATCGGGATAGTGGATCTCAGTTTTTAGTGTGAATTCTGTAGGAGAAATACGCGTAAATCCCTCTATTGGGGCTCCAGCTCGTTCTGGACCAAAAGCTGGGAATGCATGAACGTATTTGTCTTCAGTTAGCGCTGCTTCTGCGGCAATACGTGAAGCAGTAACAACTCCCTGACCACCACGTCCATGAAAACGTATATCAATTATATTTTCTGTAACCAATTTTGGTTCACACTCAGAGTGTTTTTTTCTATGCGCATACAAACCAGCATTACATTAACAAAATAACGGATTGTTATTTTACTCTACTATTTTAATGCAAATGGTTATACCAATGCTAGTTTTCGCGTACTACAAAAACTTACCTTTTTTTAACTTTATTCTTCTATCGAAATATAAAGTAAGTATTAGTTAATAGGAGTCTTATAATAACTAAGCAAGTCCATCAATTATGAATAATACTCCAGCAATTAAAGCAAAAATCTCTGGTATGCCAGCAAGTGCTAACGCAAGAACAATGCAAATTACGCCAATATAAATTTCAGGAATTCTAAGAAAAATGGATCCAAAACCTACCACAATAAGCAAAGCTGAACAGACGACCGAAATAAATGGCCAATAGCTAAGCTCCATTCCATAACCACCAGTTAAGAACCAACTATAAACTACTACTTCTAGAATGTTTAATATTGATAGTACTAATCCAACAGCACCGGCAATAAAAGTCATAACTACGCCAGCGTGATAGTAACCAGATCGTTTTGGTTCAATTTCTGAATCTTTAAGCTTGTTCTCAAATTCTTCCATAACTAATCACTGATGGTTTTAACATAAATCAATTTACAATCTTCCTTTAAAAAAATTACTTCAAACACTCAAAGAGACGAGGCTAAAAAGTGATTAAAAACAAAGAAGAAATTCACTATAATTGCTGGAGTGTTTTACTACTAGCACTTAGAGAATTACTAGAATGCTTATATTAATAGGTGTTCATTTATTGTTAATCACGAAACCGGAGATATTCTTCTAGAATAGGTGGGTTATTATCGTGGCTACTATAAGTTGCAATGATAAGGCTTTCGACTGCGGTTAAGTATTACTTCGTTCACTTTCAAAAAAAAGATTAAGGTGGAAACAACGTGTCAATACTACAACGACTCTTCAAACGAAAAACAAAACAAGCAAACATGACCATCTGTGGATTGGATGGAGCAGGAAAGACATCAATCATCAATTATCTTATGTACGGAGAATTCAAGGACACCATCCCAACATTAGGGATGAATGTTAATACCATTAAATTACCCCAAATACATTTAAACATCTTCGACTTAGGAGGCCAGGAAACTTTTCGTTCCCTTTGGTCCAGAATCAATGAAAAATCCCATGCACTTGTTTACATTGTTGACAGCACTGATTTTCAACGGTTCAACCTTACCAAAAATATTTTCCACCAAATCCTTCAAACTCAGATTGAGGATAATATTCCTGTTCTCATTCTTCTTAATAAAACTGATTTACCCGAAGGTATGAGTCGATTTGATTTCATCCAAGATTTTGGACTAGTTAATCTCGCAAGCAAAATTCAATGGTCTTGTTATGAGACTTCAGCTAAAACTGGTGTTGGACTATTAGAAGCATTTTCAACCTTTATCGATATGTTAGAAGATGAAATATAGTTATTAAATTATTAATAACATGAATCTCCTTCTTACTATTTTTCAGTCATTTTAGCTTGTTGATTTGTTAGCTCAGTTAGGAAGTTTTGCTGCTCATAGAATTGCTTACGAAATTCAAATTGATAGAGATTTATTAATTGTTTAATAAAAAGTTCAATCCGATTTGGTTCAACAACTTCAGGTGTACCATTAGGTGTTAAAAAAGTAACACTTGTTATTTTCTTTCGTTTCATAGTCTGATCAATTATACTATTTTGAGCTGCTTGTATCGCTAAATTTTGTACTCTATTGTCTTCTATTTCAATTTGCAACCGAAGTTTATTTAGTTCATCAAAAGAAAGCAGATCCTTTATCTTAGGAAGAACAAGAAATTCAAAATATTTCTTAATAGTGATATGCAAACGTAACATTTCATCGGGTATTCTTCTGAATTCATTCTTCATAGATTCGATTATTCTCATAGCATCGCTATAGCGAACTGTTACAACATTTCCATCAAATGTTACTATATTATAAAGTCTTTTTTGCACTTCATCTTTAGCCTTATTAAGAACACTTCTGGCAATCAAGTCAGTGATTATAAAACCATCGAAAAAAGATTGAACATTATCAATTACACTAGCAGCCATTACACCAGGATTATAACTATAATAGCGATTACTTATTATCTCTTCAATTATTTGTTCTCGTTTGGCTAAAACAGTATCACTGACTTTATGTTTTTTTGATTCAGAGGGAATCAAAATGTAATCGTCTTCTATTAACAAGTCCATTTTTTCCGCAGCATCAATAATTGCATCCTCAGATACTTGTGTTATAGTAGCTATCCAACTAATTTTAGCCTTTTTTTGAGTTTTTACTAACTCTATTATTTCTGCCCTTTTATCATTATCTAAACTAGTTAAAAATTCCACCCCCAATGTAATTTACATTAATTATAATATTATATCTTCTTTCTTTTAAATTTATAATATAAGAAAAAATTGGAAGTTAGAAATAGGTAAGAAAAAAGACTAATAAAAATTATAATTTTTGTAATGCATCCTTCCGTCTATTTTCAAGATAAGCAAAATAATCTTCGAAGTACTCAAAACCATTTTTTACCGCAAGAACACCTAAAGCTTCCAAAGCAAACCTACGAATTCTAGGTTTTTCTCGTATAAGTGTTAATAGTGCTTCCTCGACATTTTTCTCGTTAAATTCTGATAAAGCTGCCAATAAACACCGAGGGTCGTTATAGACAAAAGATATTGGTAACGTGAAAATTAATTTTGGTATGTGATATTTTCCTTCATTTACCATACTAATTATTTCGAAATACTTTCCTTCATCCTTTAGAGTTTTAATTTTATTATAACGAGTGACTTTATACATAAATGCATACATCAATGTTCCAGGTCCTAGAAGAGAGATATAAAGTAATGAGATTATTATAATTATATAAATTAAGTAAAATATTACTGTTAGAAAGGTATTAGCACTCAAACCTGTTAACCAGCCCCTATTAGAAGCTATAATAAAAGTTATTCCTCCAGCGGTTATTACTCCAAAAATCAATTCAATAATTAATAGTCGTAAGAAAATCCTACTCTCTTTTTCCCAAAAATTATTTGGTGCTAATTTTTTAGTAGGTATTTTAAGCTCGTTATTTTTTAAAAGTTCAATTAAATCAAATACCATTTTACTCTACCCAAAAGTTCTCACAAGATATTATGTAATCGATATTATAAAATTAATTATTTATCGCAATGTTCAATGTTTATTATTTAGAAGAATATTATTTTGACCATTAGAATTTCTTTCAACCACTTTTATTTTATCAATTGATATAGGCACAAGGATAATTGGTTTGTAAACATTGATAGAAGATATGAAGATTATACCATAGATGATAAAGGTCATTCCTGCTAATCGTTGATATGAAAAGCTTTCTGAACCTTCAATTAAAGCAAACAGTGTCCCCCAAAAAGGCGAGGTAAAAGCAAGAGGCATAACCAATGAAAGATCACCCTTTCTAATTGCGTAATAATAAGTTGACATCCCTATAAAACCAGCAATAATTCCTTCAAATAATAGAATGAGGAAAAATTGCCCTATCTTATTTGTTAATATCCACTTCAGCTCGGCAATTATATGGGAATCAAGTAATGATGGCCCTAATGTAAAAACAGCAATCAATAAAACTACTAGCGATACTGCTGAGCGAATGGTTATCCCAACAAAAGGGGAGATAGATGCTTTTTTCATTCCTTTCTTTCCAAAAAATGAACCAATCCCCCAACAGATACCGGTTAATAATGCAACATATTCAATTCGCCATTGGAGTAATTCCTCAAGTGTAAACATCCTTGAAGTTATGATGAAGATACCTGATAGCGTTAGAAGCAAGCCAGCTGTTCGTTGAAAAGTTATTTTTTCATCTCGAAAACCAATTGCTAACAAAGTACCCCAAAAAGGTGAAAGAAAGGCAAGCGGCATCACAAGGGATAATTCTCCACCAGAAATTGCTAGATAGTAGAGAAACATACCAATAGCACCTGCTAGAACACCTTCAAAAATGATTATTTGGAATAATCCACTTTTCGATGTTTTCCAAGCATTAGCTAATTCCTTGCCTAAATTAATTTTTAATTTTCGACCAAATACTAATAATAAAAACAAGAATAGTATCAATGCTAAAGCAGTTCGAAGGGTAATGCCTACCAAAGCTGATAGATGACCTATTTTCATTGCTCGTTTGCCAAAGAATGATCCTGAACCCCAGCATATAGCTGTGATTAAAGCAAACCATTCAACACCGAATTGCTTTCGCTTCACACTAAATTCACAAAAATATTACTAAGAAAATAAGAATAAAAGTATAGTGCAAAGAACAAGAGATTTACACACTATACTTAAATCAAGCTATTAATCATCTTGATCAAATATCTCCTGAGCAAATTCAAACATTTCTTGATTATCAAAATCCTCGGGGGAAATCTCAACTTCAGTTTCTATTTCATCAACACTTCTCGGGATTTTAGGTTTAATCTCAGGTTCTTCAATTATTGATTTTGGTCTATTTTTAAATTTTTTAGCTGATAGAACTATAACTGGTACCGCAATGATAAGAACTACGCTCCCGGAAACAGAACCAATTATCAAGGGGATGGGTGGAGTAGTAATCAATCGATCAAGTTGAATGATTGATAGATCAGTTAATCCACAAGCTAAGAAAATAAGGTCATCCTTGAAATATACATCTATTATACGTGTATTATTTGGTTCATAGGTTGCTTCTAGATAAGGATTTGTAATTGATGCTATATTAATGATATAGAGTCTATTAACATATGCACTGGATATACATAGAAAATCATCATGAATAAATAACCTATTGAGGTTAGTGGGATCTTCGCCTACGATGGAAATAGTGGCAAAAATTAACTCGGGTGATGTTTTATCAGTAACATTAAAGCACATAATTCCATTGTATGTAGCTATAAACAAACTATTGTTTTCAAAGGCTATATCATATGAATAATCAGATATCATAGCGGCAGATAACAGATTATTTTCAGGAGTTAAATCAAAAATCATCAAAGAAAAGTAACCAGTACAATAGAGATAATTATCAACGACTAACATATCCCTAAAATAATAGGGTAATATGTAAATATCTTGCACTAAGAAATTTGTTTTGTTGGTTAAATCAATTATAAAGATTGTTGTTTCAGAGCTTGATCTAAATCCAAGATATAATGTATCATTTTGAATGTCCAGATATATGATGTTATAATATGTCGCACCCATAAAATCAAGTTCTTGGGTACTAATATAAATTGGATTTTTAGGATTGGAGATATCATAGGTGTATAATAATCCTCTATAAGTTGATATAAGATAACAATAATCACCATTAATGAAAATCCTATCACAACGAATACGGGTACTAATTGTTATAACATGTTCAAGAACATAGCCGTTTTTTAGATGTAAAATTTCCAAGCCATTATATCCATCAGCTATGAATATATAATCCCCTTTCATAGCAATAGCATTTGATTCTCCACCATAAAGTAACCGTGAAATTAATTGAGGTTTCTCCAAAACTTTAGTTGAATAAATTTCTAATCCATCAATTTGATCTAAAACATAAAGATGCTTTTTATATAGCTCAAATTTAGGGCATTGACCAGGTTCATCTATCCTATCAATTAGAGTAATATTTTCAGGATTAGAATAATCAAAGATTATTATCCCTGTATAAGCAGATAAAATATACCCAATTGTTTCATCAATTAATAGGAAGTCTATGAATAATAAATCACTATCAAGTATGTGATTTATCAGAATTGGTTCTGAATGATTACTAATATCATATACTCCCAAATATCCAAGTAATGAACTTGTAAAGAGTAGATCGTTCTTTATTACCATTTCAAGAATAAAATAATCCATATCATAAGCTGATAAAACAGCAAAATCATTATTTGAAGTATTAACACAAATCAAATTACTATCATAAACATAAAAGACAAGATCATTTTGAATTACCATATCCATATAAAAAGAACCGCTAAATATTTTTTCAATAAAAATAGGAGTAGTTCTATCGGAAATATCATATCGGTACACACCGTCACTACAAGCGCAAAGTAAATTATCACCAATAATTGTTATTTCCTCATAAAAAGGATTAAAGATTGAAATATTATAATAAACAACTGCTGGTTCATCAATATCATCTATATCAATAACAATAAAGTCACCACCTTGACCTGATAAGAAAACATAATGCTCAGCAATTGCTATAGTATTAATATAGGTACCATCAAACATTTGGTGAACTACTGAAGGTTCTTTAGGATTAGTTATATCTACTGTTAATAGACCACCAATATCATTAGCTATCAAAGCATAATCTTTGCGACCACTAGAATAGAAATTAATGTCATAAGCTAAACCATAATTATCGTCATACTCGCCTAATTTTGTGCAATTAGTGGCAATATATGGGTTAAAAGTAGGTTTCTCATCAGTATTCATACGCGTTGGTTGATTATTAACAAAAGCAGCAATCTGAAGTGTTGTAGTAAAAAATGTCAAGCAGAATAGGGAGATCAAAAAACAACCAATAAAATTTTTCAAGTGAATTCTTGTAAACTGCATTAGTCATTCCTCCGATTAGATGATTTCTTTGTAGCAGTAAATTTTCTAAACAATAGTAAAAGAAAAACTACTGCTGTAGGGCCAAAAACATACCATGAAACTGGTGAGGTTATAGTAGAATACAATATTTCTTCTGGGTAATCATCTCTATCAAGAGGATCAGTACCGGCATTTATTTCTTCTAAATCTGTATAGCCATCATTGTCACTATCGCTATCATTTGGTTTTGTGCCAAGTAGATACTCATCATAATTATTTATGCCATCCAAATCAGTATCTAAAAACCTATCATCTAACAATGGATTCAGACCATTATATACTTCATAATAGTCAGACATAGTGTCCCCATCTGTGTCACTATTATTGGGATTAGTATGGCTAAGCACTACTTCATAATTATCATTTAAACCATCGGAGTCAGAGTCTGGATTCAAAGGATCAGTAAAATAAAGGTATATTTCATCATAATCAGAAAGCCCTTCTCCATCAGTATCTGGATCATTAGGATCAGTATTATACAATAGTTCCTCATCATCTCGCAATAAGTCGCCATCTGTATCTGGATCATTTGGATCAGTATTTATCAGATATTCTTGATAATTAGTAAGTGTATCACCATCAAAATCTAAGCCTGCATCAGTAGCATTCAGGGGATCTAAGGAGTAATGTATCTCATAATAATCTGAAATCAAATCATTATCAGAGTCATTACTTAAGTGATTTGTACCATAAACTGTAATTTCCAAATAATCAGCTAAATGATCAAAATCAGAATCTAGACCAGTTATTACCAGATAATCACTTGTAATATAGATTGGATAAGAATTAGTGACTGTTCCTTCAATTATTTGATGTGATTCATCAATTTCAAATAGATCCATTGTACCATAAATAGTTAAATTGCCATTGGTTTCAATCTTGTATGAAATTAAGGTGTTAAATGTGTTGTATATGTAATAAAAATCATTTTCAATTATGGAATTAATGCCATTATAATTTTCATTCATTACCAGTAAGCCATTTTCTAATGGATTATAAACATCAGTTATATTGTAACTATAAGTTCTCGTATCATAAATATCTAAAATATATAAAGTATCATTATGGACATTAATATCTAATGGTATTGAGAGAAAATCTATTGTTGAAAGAAAAGTTACGTTATCATATGAAGAAATATTATAGACATTGATATAATAGCTTGGATGATAGTAATAGGCAAGAAATAGTAAATCATTATAAATTTCCGATAGCGCTATCGTTGAAACTCCTATTTCAAATGGTTCGCCTAATAGTTGAGGATTAGTCGGATCGGAAATATTTACAAAATGAATTGTAGTATAACCTTTAAGTAGCAAGTAATCATTTTTTTGATGTATTTCTAGTATGGACATTAAAGGATTATATTGTCCTATTTGTGTTGGATCTTTTAAGTTTGTTATGTTATAGATCACCAAACCTTCAGTAGAGACATAGAAATAACTATAGTTCCCATTAACTACTAGGTGCGAACGATAATTATCATGATAAAAGGATCCAATGAATTTTGGTTCCAAAAAATTTGAAATATTATAGATTTTAAAACCCAAATCATAGTATTCAATAAATGCTAATTGATCTTGAATTACAAAATCAAGTGGAGTATCTGCATAATGATGTTGAATTACTACCGGTAAAGATAAATCAAGAAAATCAACTGATATCCAACCATTGCTATAAAGTGACAAATACAATGTGCTATTAATCATAGCAATACCTACAGTGCTAGATGTATCTGTGCTATAGAAGCCTTCATGAGCATATAATACAGATGGATATTCAGGATTCATTAAGTTGATAAGATAAATAGAACCTGATTGAAAAGAAGTATAACAAAAAGCAATATTACCATTGATTATAAAATTCAGAATATTTGCTGGAGAAAAATTAATTGGCACTTTAGCTATTATTTGTAATGGATTGTGTATATCAAAAGGAAATAATGTTGATCCTGTTGTAGCATATAGATAATCACCACTAATTTTTGCCAAATCAATTGTTAATGGAAAATCATAAGTTGTAATTACTACTGGTAATTCTCTATTAGAAATATCTATGATGTGTGCTATATCGTCTTGGTCGATAAAAAACAGATAGTTATCATACCCTAATAGATAATCAAAGTATACTTCAAAACTTAAAGACTTAACCAATAATGGGTTGCTTTTATTTTGTATATTCTAAACATTTAGTTTACTGAAATAACCAATGTATAGATTATCCTCTACTACAAAGTATCCTCTCATTGTACCATAATAAATTGTACTGAGGATTATTGGATTTGATAAATCGCTAATATCTATAATTAATAAATCAGATGAATAATAACCAGCAATGAATAGAGTGTCATTATCCAAGTATATTAAATCAAAATTTATTGATGCAAAGCTTTTAGAAATTAAAACTGGATGCTCCGGATCTGAGATGTTATAAATGCTCAATCCAATTTCAGTTGCCAAAAAAACAACTTCATCATCTTTAACTTCAATATCGTTTATATAACCATAATTCTCAAGTTCAAAATTATTAATAAGAGCATATTTTTGCAATTCTTCTTCGCTTTTAATTTTCAGATCTTCTACTTCTGAATCGTCGATCATTTTTAGTGGGTTATTTTGCTCGAGTTCGTTATTCATTTGCTCAACAGTACTTAGAGCTATACTATTGGCACTGGTAGAAGTCTGATTACTAAATCCGAATATAAAAACTGTAATTAGAAATATAGCTAAAAATATTGAATTAGTGGTTTTTAATAATTTGAAAAAATACCCCAAGTTTCTCAATTTCCTTATATGTTAGTTGAAAGGTGAAATCTTCTCACTTGTTAATGATACCTTCGTAGTTATTAAGCTTTATAATTTTTGCTTAGTTTTATTAGAAACTAATAAACGAATTATTTCATTTACAAAAACTAGCTATTAATAATTCGATTGTTACAATTTAGTATATGATTGTAGATATTTATCATGTGAGATTAATCTAGAAAAATTATTATTAACAAGTGTTTTAAGCTCAGAGGTAGAAAATGATTTTATTCTAGCAATTTTATTTTGTACCTCAAAGATATATGATGGCAAACTTCTATATGCGCCTAGTGGTGGATTTGGTTCCATTCTACAAGGGCCATCAGATTCTACCAATAATCGTTCATTTGGTATTGCTTTAATTATTTCATGATATAGAATCCAATCATCTTTAGATATGATATTTTGAAATTTATCCATAATCATATTCCCGCCTACTGAGAAATAACAGCCAAAGTCTAATAATTCATTCATAGTTTTTAATGGCCCTTTATATCCATGAACGATTACTTTTCGAAGGTTAAAATTCTGTAGTAATGCTAAACCTTCTTCTTCTGCTCCATCTAAATGGAGATTAACTAATTTATTGTCTTTTTGTGCCCACTCAAAAAAATGTTCTAGTAATTTTTGTTGTTCAGGATATTGTGTTGTATCTTTTACGTACATGTGATCCAAACCGATTTCACCAAAAGCAATAGCATCTATGAAAAAACTCTCTAATGATTCCAATCTAGCAGTAAATTCACTTGCTACTTGTGGATGTATACCAAAAAAAGGGAGGACATAAGGAGAATTCTTAGCTATTTTTAAAGTGTTTGAGTATGATTCTGGATCAACACTTTGTGATAATACGATAATCTTTTCTTTTGATAATATTGACAGTGCTTTTTCTAATAATCCTTCATATTGTTCATAGACATTCGTATGAAAATGCGAATCAATGTTCAAGCTATGTTCTCCTGATTACTTCCTTAATATTATTTACTAGAATTAATTCGTTCGATTTTGAAAACCACTGGTCGTATGCCATCTGGACAGGCACCATAATCAATACCTTCACCTGCCCAATCATCATAACTTCCACCATATTGGATGAAGTTTACTTTGTGATAGATTCCATGCCAAGCATGATGACAAAATCCTTCAGGCATGTCACCAGTATCACCAAGGATGAATTCTTTTCCTTCCTTGTAACCACAAGATATTATTTCTTTCCCAGATGGTCTAAAGAACTTCTCACCAAAAACATCTTCTGGTGAGAAATTTTTGACCACGGTTATTTTAACGTTATATTTTGGAATTATTATCCTCCTCCTATGACTAATGCTAATCTTCAATTCTTTCCAAAATAAAGGAAACTGGGCGAATACCATCTGTGCAGCACGAAATCATTTTTGGTTTTTCAACCCAAGGCTCATGATCCCCACCTAAAGCTAAGACTCTCAAATCAGAATGAATGTCTTTCCAAGCATAGGTACAAAATCCTTCAGGTACTGCAAGATCTTTTTCGACGATATATTCTTGTCCCTCAGTAAACCGAGTACAAATAGTGTATTTTTTACCACTTGGTGAATTTGGAACATTCCCATCAAAAATATATTCTGGGTCAACTCTTTTAAGCACAGTTATTTTTACTTTATGTCTAGCCATAACTTATACCCTCAATTAATTTTTTTAGTTCTCATATCACAACTTTTTTATTAAGAATGAGAACTTATCCTATAATTAGGAATATTCCTATAGATAGGACAATATTTAAAGATTTGCTAAACATAGGGATAATTTGCTAATAAAAAGCAAATAGAAGTGATAATAGGATGGCTGAAACAAAGACTGTAGAAAATCCAGAACAGATGATAGAGCAATTAGAAAAAACAATTGCTGATTCAACAAGGACCAGTATTTGGTTTGAAATATTGCGAAAACCGGGAATAACCGCGAAAGAATTGATGAAAATAATTGACATAAAAAAAACAGCTATGTACTACCATCTTAATTTGTTAGAAGAAAATGAGATCATCACTTGTGAAATAAGCAAGAAAGTAAAATATTATAAAATTAAGATTAATTTTTTTGAAATTTATACTCGGAAAAATGATATTTTAAAATTGAAGAAGAAAGAACTTGATCTCTTCTCACTCTATATCATTCAAAGTTTAATTCAAAGAGAAATAAGTAAAGTGTTACATATGTCGGATGCTGAATATCACCGTCCTAAGTATCCTGTGAACTATACAGGTATGTGGTTCTGCTCTAAAGAGAGATTGCAACAAATAAAAGGTGAATTTGATGAATTAACAGCAAAAATTCGTTTTATTGATAAAGATGATGCGGATACAATTATTGATTCTCAATTGGCCATGTATTGGGGATTAGTAGGTTTTGAATAAGTAACATTTCTGAAAGCTTTTTCTAATATTAGAATATAGTACTTGATTTTGAGAGTATGTAATCAGAATAGAAATATACCATAAATAGCAATATTTCCAAAATGGTTATATTTATATACTAGTTTGACATATATAAGGATGGTGAAAAAAACCATGTACGATATGAGACGCAGAAAAAGAAGTCATCATCCGATGGGTTGTAGACCACCTTACTTTGGACCAATTGTCCACAGATATCGAGATGAGTTTTTCGACGAGTTAGAAACTAAAGAAGAAGCATTAGAATTTCTCGAGATACAAAAGTACCGCCTAAAGAGACACATAAAACACATGCAAAAAGAAATTACTCGAGCAGAGGAAATCTTCAATGACCTTGATCAACAAAAGACGGAAATCCAGAAAATGGAAGAATATTCTAGTGATAAAGCTAAAGAGCTATTCAATGAAATGCTTCGAAAATATGCTCCAAAAAGAGCTAAAGAAGAAAAAGAAGATTAAACTATCTCAATCTTTTTTCTTTTTCCAGAACCAGTTAAAGATAATATATCCAAACTGGAAATATTTTTTTATTTCATTATTTATAACTTATATAATTAGCAGAGGATAAAACTATGCATAGACCACCACCATTTTGGCGATTCGATCATTTCAGACCCGCCTTACCTTTTGGACCGCATATGGTTAAAGAGTTAAGTCAATTAGTGTTCCTATGGACGATTTCAGAAGAACCTGAAGGAATTACTGGTTATGACTTGCAGAAAAATTATGGCACAAAACAAACGAATGTCTACCGAACTTTAAAAGAAATGGAAGATGAGGAATTAATCATTGCTGAAGAGACTATTAGCAAAGGCCGTGCTCAAAAGCTCTATAAAATAACAGAAAAGGGTAAAGAATATCTAACAGCTTTAAGACAAAATTGGACTAACAAAATTGCCTTTTTAACAGATATTGTTCCACTTGAGCAAGAAGCACCTCCATATGCTTTTCGCCGACATCACCCGCCGCCAATGATAGAGAAAATTTATAGCTTCGAATCAAAGGAAGAAGCTATTAATTATCTGACTTATATTAAAAGCCATTATCAGGTTAGAAAAGATCGTGTAGCAAAACGCATTGAGAGAATAAAAAAGACTATTGAAAGCATTGATGTTGCTATAGATGAAATTACCAAATTGGATGCTTATGATCCAAAGAAAGCAGAAGAAATAGTGGAAGATATTCTTAAAAGGGAGAAATAATGAATTCGATTACTAGAAATCTTCTGATTATATTCTTATTACTAATAACATTGCAACCGCTATTTGTTAGTGAACAAATAAAAAGTAGTAATAATCAGAGAACGATTCCTAAGGTAAATTCTTATTTTTCTGTAGAAGATGATCTCTATGATCCACTTGAGGCTGAAATTTTTATTGGATCAGATGAAGAACTTGATTTGTTAGCTCTCAATGGATCAGGAACTGCTTTTGATCCCTATCGACTTGAAAAGAGAACAATTATCACTAACAAGCTTTATGCCATTTATGTTAGAAACATTACCAAACATTTACTCATACAACATAATCAATTACAAGCAGATTATGTAACCATAAAAGTAGAACTTGTAACTACTGATTCAGTTATTATTCATAATAACACTGGTTCTCAGAGCTTTATTGGAGCTTGTATAAAATTCACAGATAATATAGTGATAACTAACAATACATTTAGTGATAATATATATGGAATTAATTGTAATTCTCTGAGCAATTGTTTGTATCAGTATAATCACTTAATTAATAATAATATAGGAATAAATTTAGAAAGCAATTGCTCATATTTGCTTATCTCTGATAATTGGTTTGTAAACAATCTTGAGGGCATTCATTTAGCTAATTGCCAACAGTGTATTATTCAAAATAATATTATAAGAAATAATTCACTCGGAATTTTTATGGAAACAACTAACCAGCTACTTCCTACAACTAATTGTTCAATAAGATATAATTTGTTCGAAAACAACACTGGTTATGGAATCAGTATCATTGATTTCATAAGTCAAAGATGCACCAATAATAATATCTTTCATCACAACACTTTTGCTAATAATAACTTGGGGGAAAAACAAACTTTTGATGAAGGGATTGACAATCAATGGTATAATAACAAAGAAGGTAACTATTGGTCTGATTGGTGGGGACTTGGTAGCTATAAAATTCCTGGAGAAGCAAAAAGTGAAGATCTTTTTCCATTGAACAAACCACTTCATGGGCTTGTCACTAACGTTCCGAGATTATTGAAAGGCAGAGTAATTATTTTCACAGTTTTTACCCCAATATTAATCAGCGGATATGTTTTTATTCGTTTGAAAAATAGAAAGCCAAAAATCAAAGAGTAATAGTACTTACTTCACAAGTAGGAAAATTAGTCGGTTTGAAATCAAAATAACAGTAAAAATTTTCTTATAATAGGAATCTCTTCTTTTCAGAGGAACTATTCTTGGTGATTTAATTTGACTTCAAAAGGAGAGAATAAGTCTAAAAATAGTAAGAGAAATATTTCATTAAAAAATATTTTTGGTGTCTTCCTGAAAACTGGTCGTAATAGAATTATTCTATCTATTGCTTGTGGGATATTAATTTTTCTTACCATTTCAAGCTTGTTTATGTTTTTACTTAGCTATCGTTATGCTATCTTTATTGATTACACTGAACAGCAAAATCCTTGGTATGCTGATACTGAGGTTACTACTGCATCAGCTAAAATCCGCAGTGGAGTTCCTTCTCTTGATTCAAATCTATATAACAATCTAACATATGATTTCAAAAGATTAGTTTATACTCTTATTCCTGATGCCATTATCAACGATTATACCATGGGAGTAAGTGCAGAAGTCTACTATGAGTCCCAAGATCCTGAAACTATAGGATTACTTCTGAATAATGAGATTATGACCTTTGATGATTATGCTTTTAGTTTATTGAATCAATGTTTGGTCAATGGTCGAATGCCTGAAAATCCTAATGAAGTGTTATTCCATAATAAATGGGATTATGCTTCCACTGAGGTCAATTATTCAATTCCATTGCGAGCAGTGAAAAGTCTTGCCGCACCAACCATTAATGTTACTGTTGTTGGTGTGGTAGAGAATGTTACTTCAACCTTTAGGAACAATGGCGCTTCATCTGATATCTTTAGCTGGGAAGTGGATTATTTTGAATTTGATGATTATTTTGCAGTTGACACTTTCTTTTTTGAAAAGCAAGCAATGTTGGATTATTTGAATAGCTTTGAATTATATTCTGGTATTTGGCGGTATTTTATAGATATGGATGTTGATCTTAGTTTACTTAATCTTAATGAAATCAACAGTATAATTAATAGATTCCCACGAGCAGATGACTTGCCTATCTCATTTGTTATACAATACTATGTTGATGTTGCCCCAGATATTAGACAAAAGCTCATCAATTTTGCCATTTTTTGGAGTGATGAAATCTCAAGAATAATTTCTATTATGGCCCCATTCATTTTCATTTTAGGGCTTATCAGTATTATTACTCTAAGTATTGGCACCCGGGAATTAGAGTCAACATTTCGCAATATGAAAATATATGGATTAGAATACAAGATAATTCGGAAACTAGTACTACTTGAGAATTTACTGTTTAGCTCATTGAGTGTTGTTTTTGGTTTAGGAGCAGGTATGATGATAGGATATTTCTCTAAATATATGATAGATGAACCACCACCAAGATTTATCATCTCGTCCCTAGGTGAACCGATATTGTACATTCTAGTGATAGTATTCCTGACATTATTCTTTGCTGGAAGCTTCTTTGTGGAAAATGGTATTGCTCGTGAAGCAGCTAAGATAACTGCTGATCAATACAAAGCGAAAAGAAAGAAAATCAACCAATTATTATCAACAAATGAATTCAGATTCTTTATTATAACTTTAATTTTCAGTTCAGTATCAGTTGGAATTTATTTAATATTTAATTATACCGTTCCAACAACGATCTACTCAAATTTCTCCATTCAAGTATTGATTTGGTTCATGGTATCGATTAGCGCAGCGCTTATAATAGCTTTTGTGTTATTACTGGTTGCAAGATTGATTTCACTGTTCTGGTCACTGATCAGTAATTTGCTTTGGAAAAATAAAATGAATGTTTTAACATTATCAATAAAACAAATGGCAGTTAATAGAAGAGAATACCAAATAGCTATCATTGGTGGATTGATTTTTGGATTAGGTTTTCTGCCAGGTTTAGTAATGGAAAAATCTGTTGATTACCACCTAGCAAATGAAGCAGCTATAGGAACAGGTTGCTCTTATGTTTTGCTTGATAACTGGTTTGATCCTTACAATAGTAAGATTGCGGCATTGAATGTTATGCCAGAGATTGAGCTTTTTACAACAGTGAAGATTTATCAGGCAATAAATTATAATAATTATCTCTACTATCCTAGTGCGTTCAGTATTACTTTTCTGAGCATAGAGAATCCAATTAATTTTACCTCAATAATAGATTCAACCTTAGTGAATCAATCAACAACTCGTGTGTCGGATATCAATTTCTTGAAATGGAATTTCACAGTATTGACAAATACTGATTATGCAGTTAAAAGAGGATTAACGCCTGGGGAAAAATTCTGGAGTACTGATTTTACACGAGGATCTAGAAAAATTGAGATTACCTATGTTAATTCTTTTGATTATTTCCCACTAGTGCATTTAGTGGAAAAGAAACTGTTCTATAGTAATTTGGATAAATTTGCTTATGTTTGTAATAATTTCACTACTGAAGCCTTAACTGATGCAATGGATTGGGACACTACTATAACTATAGCTAGCTATAAAATAGTGAAACCTGTAAATGAATCAGTGATTCCAACATTATTAACAAAACTTAGTGATAATGGTATTGATTACCTATTACCAGATCAATATTACAATTCACTCGAGATGAATGTTAGTGAGTTTGCTAAGAAAATGCTAGTGTTTAATTCAGTATTAAGCGCTTTTACTCTTATATTGATTGGTTATTTCACTGCGATGAGAATTTATCGAGAACGTGTAAGAATTATCGAATCAATTTATCGTTCTGGAACAATGAAAGAACAGATATGGGCTAGTTTTAGTATTGAAATAGTTTTAACGATTTTATTTCCAACAATAATATCGGCTTTTGCATTTCTGCCATTGTTAAAAACTATTGCCACATTCTTTCTGAATGTACAAGCAATTTATTATCCCTTCCAAATATGGCTTCCTTGGTGGACGATTGTTTTAACAATTGTTGGTGCAATACTAGCTACATTAATTGGCTGGTTTTTAGGAATAATCCCACTGGTAAGGCGATACCGACCAGTAAAGCAGGAGTGAGAAAGATGATAGAATGTAACGACTTAATAAAAATCTATCTCGATAATGAGAGAAATATCAGAGTACCTGCCTTACGCGGTATTGATCTTTCAATACCTAAAGGAGAATTAATTTCAATAGTAGGTCCCAGTGGCTCTGGAAAATCGACATTAATAAATATCCTAGCAGGGATTGATGGTGTCTCAAGTGGTACGGTTAAAGTAGGAGAATATCAATTAGATCAAATGACTGATAGCGAGTTAATGACTTATCGGTTAGAAACGGTAGGATTAGTACACCAATTTCCTGAGAGAACGCTATTCTTGGATGGGACTGTAATGGATAATCTCATTTTTGCTTCGAGTTTATACACGAAGAATATAACTGAAGCAAAAATAGACAATAAAGAAATCCTCAAGAAACTTGATATTGATAAGTTAGAAAATAGAAAGGTAAGCTATTTATCAGGTGGCGAAATGATACGAACAGCCATTGCTTGTATGTTAGCTAAAAATGCTCCTGTTCTATTTTGTGACGAGCCCACAGGACAGTTAGATAGTATTAATACTGAACGTGTAAAGATTTTATTACGAGAAATTACTCGAGATTACGGCACTACAATCATTGTCGTCACCCATGACGAACGCTTCCATGAAGGTGTTGATAAAACTTGCGAAATTCGGAGTGGTCGAGTAAGCTCACTTATTGCTGCTAGTGAGAAGATCGTTTATAGCGATACCTCCAAATTTCCATTAATTTTCAAAGGACAAGTTGATACCTCTCATAGTGTACGGATACCAGATTTGATTTATGAAGCTCTCCAAATTAGGAATGATATTGAATTCATATTCAAGAAAAATGGCATAATTGAAATTAAAAATCCTTCAGGGATTCCTCCTTTAGAAGTAAAATTAGAAGATATCAAAAAGCAAAGACGAAAAACACTTACACTTGAATCATTACCTGAGAACTATCATAAAGGCAAAACAACCATTATTGATATCAATAATGCTTCTAAGGTGTATGAAAGTAAGGGAATAGAGGTTACAGCTTTACGAGATATTAGCCTTAAAATCCACCAAGGAGAATTAGTATTCATTGTAGGTCCAAGTGGTTCAGGAAAAACAACATTAATGAAATTATTAACTGGATTAGAACCTAATACTAAAGGTGAAATTATGGTTCTCACTCATAAATTACATGAGATGCATGATTCAGAGCGAGCTCGATTCAGAAGAACAAATATGGGTATTGTTTCTCAACAAGGGAATTTGCATCCTTACTTAACAGTAGAAGAGAATCTCTATATCAAAGAAATTTATTCGGGTAAATCTGTAACTTTAGATGATTCACATAAAGAGCAAAATAAATCTTTATTCGATAGTTACAATATCTCGCAGCAGAGCTCATCCTACCCTTTAGAGATTTCTGGAGGAGAATTACAACGGGCTTCATTAGCAATTGCTAATTTTGGATCCCCTGAAATATTACTACTAGATGAACCAACAGCAAATATGGATGCTGAACTTGCTGAAAGCGTTATGGATCAATTATTTGAGTTTCATGACAAAGCGAAAACTACTTTGCTTATAACCACTCATGACATTACTTTGGTTCCAGATGGAAATAGATTAATAGAATTACTAGATGGCACTATCAAGAGAGATGGCTTGGTATTAAGTGAGAAACCTAACAAGAAGAAATAATTGTTAGCGTACTGAATAAGTAAATTTGATATTTATATAAAAAAAAATAAAAAACAAATGTTGCTTAAAACGTGTAAGGATGGGGTGGTCCCATCCCTAAACGCCAAGCAATTGATGTTTAATATTATCGAACCATAAATTGTGTAGGAGGTCCGTTAATAATAAGCATTAATTCAGATTACTTTTTCTTTTGTTGAGTTGGTTTTGGTTGTGGTTTTTTAGGTTGTTGTGGTTTTTTCTCTGCCATTTATACCACCTCCCTCTTTCAAGGAAGGCTCCTACTTTATGGATTCGACTAGAATAGGTAACTAATTCTAATCAAATCTATACCATCCGCAGAACTAGTATATAAGGTGTGTGGTGAAAGTATTAATCAAATAGCTAAGTAAAGTCCTAACCATCTAAAATATTAACTATTTAGTTAAGTAAAAGGTTATTGAATGAATAATTATTAAAAAAGGATAAATTGGTGGAAAAAATCATTTTTTGACATAAAAAATATAATTCATAAGAGGGTTAAAGCTCTTAGCGCGTTTGATTGAAGGGATAAAAGAAAATGATCTTACCGAAATATGTTGCCGTACAAGCCTATCTTGAATCTACTGGCACAGCTTTTGCTGATATGCAGTATGTTGAACCTTTATTAGATAATATGTTGAAAACAAAAGAAATCTCCGCAGAAGAAGGACGAGAATTATTAGGGCATAAATCCGATGTAGCCAAAACAATTCTCAACCTTTTACAGCATATTGGAGTTATTCAAGTCAAAGACATCGATGAGAAAGGTAACATTGACTTTTTCGCATTAACCAATTATGGCCGTCATATGTTGGAAAATAAAAAAGAAGGACAGAGCTTTGCTCAACCATTAACGCCATTTTTCCTCTCTTGGTTACCATTTAAAATCTATCTCAAATATCTCATGTTTAATCCTGGAGCAGAATTAAATGAAATTAGAGAACGATTAGGGAGCCAAGTTCTAAAACACACAAATGACGTGAAAGAATTTATTAAACCTGAAAAGATTCGTCGAGGAGCTTACATGCCTTTCAATGAGATGGTCATTGGGAAAGTCTTAACCAATATTGGTGATTATTTGGGATTAGTAAATTATGAAAAAGCAACAGGACCTTACTTTTTAAGCCCTCTTGGAAAATATGTTACTAATTCTGTTGATATGCAAAATTTCCAATTCAAGAACTTAGATCCAACATTAAATCCCATGTTTCTTACCTTACTTGATTATCTTGAACGAGGACTTACCAATATCATTGTTTTTGGTACAGAGAAGAACATCAATGAATTACGACTATTTCATAGAACATTAGAGGATAACCAAGTAATCAAGCAAATTGTTCGCATAGCTTATAATAAAAGTAATTTTAATGCTATGATCACAACAGATACTGCTTATTGGAGCTTCACTAAAAACTTCTCCAATTTGACCTATGACCAAATCAAAGTGTTGGAGTTTAATTCTCGAATAATGGATTACTTAGAAATTTAAGATAGTTAGAAGGATTTGTGAGTTTACTTCACTAAATCCTCTTTATGCTTAACAATTGTAAGAAAATCCTTAGATTTCTTAAAACCTAATTTTTCGTATAATTTGTAAGCCCCAACGTTTTCTACTGTTACAGCTAATCCTAGTTGATTATAATCAGCTTTTTTACAATCAGCAATTATTTGCTTCATTAATGCTTTACCTAAACCTTTCCCTTGATGATCCGGATGAATGCTAACTTCAGCAACGAACGACAATTCATTATCAAATGCATGAACAAGACTCATACCTACAATTTTGTCTTTAAAGTATAACTGTGGATTTATTTCAGGTTTTAAAGCTTTAAAATCATTAAAGAAACCACCAAATACTTTCTTTGTTACTTCAACGCTCATCATTTCCGGATAGATATGTGTGTCTGTATGACCTACAGGATTTGCTTTGACAATTAAATCAACAATTGCATCTACTTGGTCTAATGAAAAGGATTTGAAGTGGTAACTCTCTGGTAGAGTAATAACTTCACTATCTTTTGGTTCTAAATCTAAAAACATTTCAACTCTTGAGAAAAGTAAGAATCCTGCTTGTTTAAGTTCTTCTTTGAATGTTGGTTCATGATTAATAGGTAAGGTATTCCCATGACGATAATGTTTGAAACCTTGTTCAAAAGCTTTTGAAACCAATGCTTGTACTAATCTAAAACCACAGTGGTTTTCATAGGAAATTGGTTGAACAAAAAAGCCTGCTACTTCACAAATTTCACCTTCACCTCGTCCCATTATATAACCACAAGGGGTGTTGTTTAGATAGGCTACAAAAGCAAAGCGTTTCTTCTCTAGCAAATTAGTGTTTATATTTGAAATAATCTCAGCTATTGATTCTTCAGGAGATTTTCGATAATCGATCAAGTATTCCCGTAATAATGGTTCCCAATCATCAACAATTGTTTTTTCAGTAATTACAAATGACATACAAGTAGTTGGGTTGTTGTCTTAAATTAACATTTACATCATTCTAGCCAACTAAAAAAACAAAGAATAAATCTTGTAACAAAATTTCAATCAAAAAAATTAGCGCTTATTTTGCGGTTTCCTTGTCATGAGCCAATGAGCAATGGTGGTATCAGGAATTATTGTTTCTTTAATGATATCAAAACCATATCGTTTGTAAATTTCCACATTCTTTGGTGTTTGTGTTTCAAGAACTGCCAAGAGTTGCTCTGAATCGATGCGCTCTAACATTGCGCGTATCAACAAACTTGCATAACCCTTCCCTTGAAAAGCTGGATCAATGCCAATAGGTTCAAGATACCAATATGGTTCAGAAATGCATTCCTTTCGGAGATTAACTGTATAATTCCCTAAATTCACCATCCGTTTCATGGTATCAGAACCAAGATATCGCAATAGCTTCATCCCACCTGCTCGAAAATTCCTCCAATAAGACATTGAATACTGATCGTCTCGATACCAAACAGCCAATCCTTCAAGATTAGCTGAAGGAGCATAAACTTCTCCATACAATAATCCATAGGTAATTCGATAATTAAAATAAGTTAAGAGAGCTTTATGAAAAGATTCTTCATCAGCATACATATAATTTGATAATTTATCTTCAGCAAATGCTTGAGCAAAAACTTCTGCTCCTTTTTTGACATCCTTTCGCTTAACAGTATATAGTTTTCTTAATGCTTCTGACATACTATAATAAGGGAAAAATAATGTAAAAAGCGTTTCTAAATGAAAATCACAACTCAAGTAATTCTTTATTCCTTCTTTAGCGCTATTTTTTCTAACCCAAAACCATTAGCAATACGTCCACGTAATTTTGCAATAAAACGTGCTGCAGGACTACCATCAACAGTAGTATGATCAATATTAAGTGTCATCCAAAGGTACTCTCGAGGAACAACTTTTGATGTATCGTATGTCCCATCTTCTTTCATCACATAACCCGGTCTTATTTGTATCCCACCAACATTAATTGATAGATTGTGAGCAGCAACTGGAATTGATGTTCCTCCACCACCAGCATACATGCCAATTGAAGTCATGCCAATAGTTCCAAAAAATTTCCGTCGTCGAAAGGGATTCTTAAAGATATAATGAAATAACCATCTTCTTAACTTCCCAGGCATTTTTAGGATTAAAGCAGAACTTGATCCTGCTTGCGCTTCATTTTTGTCTGCCATGCTATCATCCTGAATGTTCTTAGTTCCCCTTATGATTTCTGTAAGTTCTAAGATGGTTTTCTCTTGAGCCTTTCTTATAACCACTATTGTCGGAACTTTTACTCCTTTTACTTCACGCTCAGCGATAAAATAGACTTCTACATCCTTAAAAACAACCATTTTTTTTCTTCCAAGTCTGATAGCTTGCATTCTCGGATTTTCAAAAACAGTCTGAACAAAACAATAAGTAAGAAATGCTGTAAAAGATAAATCAATTTCTTTTCTCTTATACTCCTTAATTTTCTCTCGAGGAAAGGTTACATCAACATCACCTATTGCATATACCTTCATGGCATTTTTACCAAGTGATATAAAATCCTCAACTACCCTACGACTATCTGAAAAAGGAATGATATCATAAGAGTCAGATTTTGATTCCTTCATAGTTCTTTTTCCCGACATAATGTTAAGACTGAGATATTACTTAACATAAATTTTATGGTTGAAAAGAAAGTGACCTTAATTTATTGTCAGGTAACCTTCTTTCCGGCTTCTCTTTCAGTTCTAATAATATCATATAATTCACTTAAAGTTGCAGGTGGAATTTTTTGCTTTTCTTTTGCTTCTAAGGTAATGGCGTTGTCAGGACATTTTAGAACACAGTTCCCACAACCAATACACCTCATTTGATTAATAATAGAAACATCATTTTCTATTGTTATTGCATCCATTTGACACCTATCAACACAGATACCACAACCTGTACAAAGCTCCTCATTTACCTGAGCAATATAATTATTCGTTACATGATCAGCAGGATTTGGTATCCTTTTCAAACCTGCAACTTCACCACAACAACAATAACAACAACTGCAAACAAAATCCATTTCTTGTGTATTTCCAGGTCGGAAGATTAATCCTTCTTCCTCATTTTGTTTTAGATTTTCAATTGCTTCCTCTTTAGTTATCTCACGACCAAATCCACTATCGATGTATATCTGTGCTACATTCCCAAAAGTCATACAGACTTCTCGGCGATCGGTCATTTTACAAGGATTATTTAAGAGATCTTGAGATTGTCTACATATGCAATTAATAATAGCAAATGGTCCTTCAGCTTTTGCAAAAACTGATTTTATATCATCATATTTCGCAATTGGATTACCATATTCAAATTTTATCCCAACTGGGATAGTCCTCATCTGAGGTGTCTTTACTGATTTGTTTTCATTTCTCCAATCTTCGCTACTTAAATATTCATAAAAATCATCAAGGAATTCTTTGGTAATTTTATCGACTTGATGTTCATAAATACCGAGAACAAGCAAAGTATTAGCATAAGATTTTATCCCATCTTTTATAATTCGAACTATTGCCCCCTTACTAACCATATTATCTAAATGCTCTTCAACCTCTTCAAGAGTATAACCTAAATCTTTCACTCGTTCGTATATTACAGCTAAAGAATCAAAATTTTCTGAAGAACCCCAATGGCCATATTTTACTTTTATAGCTATTTCAGCTTCCTTAGGTGTAAATAACTTCTTTAATAATCGAATTTCAACGCCTGTATCGGTTGCAGGAAATCCCAATGGAAAAGTATCAAAATACTGCTGTAATTTACGATAAACATCTTCAAACATTTTTGCCATCCCCAAATACAATTAGTTTTAATTAATATTTAATTCTATTAAAGATTATGTGAAAAAAAAGGAAAAGAAGTAGGACTTCTTTTCTAAACTAGTTATCGTGTTTGTATTGCTTTCTTCTTCTTAGTAGCAACAACAGCGATGACAATTATTAAGATAATTAATAGAAGGCCACCACCACCGCCGAAGATGATACCGAGCCAGAGAGGGCTTAATCCTAAGAAATAGCGCTTATATTCAAACTCATATTCAATTTCTACTTGATAGAGATGAACAGAGCGATCTTTATCACCTTCAAGGTATGCTCGCCAGCGTAAATCAGTTCCAGGATTAGTAAATGTATGAAGAACTCCTGGTGTGACTTCTTCCCAGTTTGTGCCATCGGCAGTCATTTCAAAGGTTATTGATGGGCCTAGAAGAGTAAAGGTATCAACAACTAATGTTGCAGCACTAATTGTGCCATTGGGCATGGTGAAGACTGATGCTGATTGAACAAGATCCGTACCAGGAATATAAGTATCTGCTGCGCTTTCAAAGAGTCTGAAGATCAACAATGAATCGCGATTTGCGACAAATGCTAGGTCTCCTGCAACTTCAATTTGTTTTGCAGAGGTTATACCGGTGTATTCAGCTATTTGAGTAATATCAGTAATATCTGCGACATCGATTAATCCTACACCCATTTGGTTTTTAGCTACAACTAGAGTTGTACCAAAAGGATGAACTCCTTTCATTGTTTCATCAGTTAACCAATTAATGTAATCTCTGAAAACCATTGCGTAGGGATTAGAAACATTGTAAGTATGTAGCCATCTACCATTAGCAACATAGAGGATGTCACCATCAACATAAAGATCCCAAATATTACTTGTTAAACCGCCAGCGACATCAATAACTGTAGGTGATGAAATTATATCAATACTATAAATACCATCAGCGGTAGCGCCAGCATCCTCTCCTACAAAGGTAGTTCTTCCATGAACGAAAACACTGGTTAAATTAACTGGAATTGATAGAGAATCATAAACAGTTGACATAGTAGGACAGGTACTATTGCCAATACCATAAACACCATACAATGCTACATGAGCAAAACCGCCTACAGCCATAATATCATACATATCATTACCAATTATCATATCTAGATACCGTATATTACTTGGATTGGAAACATCAAAAATAAATTGTCCAGTTCCATTGCCGCAATGAGCAAATTGTCCATCAACAGTTATTTTATAGAAACCGTCATTGCCATTAGTCCAGTGACCAAGCAAAATTGGATTCATTGGATCCTTAACATTAAGAGTGTAGAGTCCATCATTACCACCAGCGATGTAAGCAATATCGCCTCTTACTTCTACATCCCAAACTTCAAAATCGGAGAAGCTATTAGCGTAGATAAAATCTTGAATGTTTGTTAGTCCACCACCAGCAGCACTGATTTGAAATGTATGAATGCCATCATCGGTACCAACCACTAGTATGCTGCCAAATAATTCAACATCCCAAGCAAAAGGAGTTATTATTGTATGAACCAATGAAAGATGGGTTGGATCGACAACATCAATTACTCTTACTCCTGCTGCTCCTGCTGTAGCATATAGAGTATTTCCTTGTAAAGTCATATGTCTGTAATAACCTGGCAAATCAAATACTGTTAATAGTTGAAGGTTAGATGGGTCAGCAATATCCACGGCTGCAATGCCACCTGGTCCTAATGAAACATAAGCAATTGTACCATCAATTAAGACATCAGTTGCATTACCAGGTAGTGCCAAATGATCTAATTGAATGGCAGAATACTTATTGGAAACGTTCAAAGCATATAGTCCATCATCACTTGCAGCTATGAATGCATAATGACCAGTGACTTCTAAACCAAGAGCTTTTGTTGTAAGCCAATCAGTTTGATATAGTATTGGATTATCGGGGTCTTGAGCGAAAATCATATTTAAGCCATGGCTTGTAGTATCATTATAAGAGGTAAAATAGACATTAAACCCTTCAGCGTCAATATCCGTTACCGCTCCATCCACAAATGTTGCTCCTTCATATACTCCTGAAGCAGCAAATAAGTTGTATGGGCGACTGACATTATAAATTGCTAAAGAATTTGAAGCAAAATCACTATCTCTTACCCCACCATAGAAAACATCACCGTCCATGTCACAGCTGGATAAACCTGTAAGTGAATTTCTAGCACTAAGGAATTTAATATTTGCTGGGTCGGTAATGTCAAATGCATAAACTGAATTACTAAAAATAGTCATGCTAAATGCTACAGCATAAACTTTTCGTCCTTCAACTTCCAAATCACGAATTGGACTAGTAGTAGCATAAAAATCAAGTCCTGCTTCAACAAAATCACGTTGATTAGTTACTGTTCCAGCATTCAAAAAGACGTCTGAGACAGCATCAATTAATAAGTCATTATCGAAATTTTCAACAAATACATCTGTATCAGTCGTTGTAAACGGGGCCATATAATTTGCATAAGCATAGGTTTGTATTATTGGCACTGTTATAAGGGGGACCAATAACAACATCAAACAGATTATTTGATTTCGAGTTCGTATTTTAAAATTCATTTATTCATAACCTCAAAATGTTATAACTATAACATAGTGACATACTAAATAAAAGAGTTACCGAAGAAGCACAACTTAACGCTTCTTCGATGGTTAATTTGGATTATTATAAATACTTTCTTTCTTAATTCAATTGATTTAAAACTACTGTAATTAATTCATCATGAAAGAGAAAAGAAAAATCATCGAGCCTACTTTCAAAGAGCTAACTCAATGATTGATAGTAATCTCTTATGCTGTATCTGAGCTTTTTTTCGAAATTGGAGCCATGGTTCCTGATTTTTGATAGACCTTATGCATATTCTTGTTTTGAAAAGCTTTCAAGGCATAAAAGGTATCAATAACTTCTTCATCAAACTCTCGAGGGTAATTTACTTTGGAGCGAAATGTATATTTCACACCATTTTCTT
>JAEORJ010000128.1 GCA_016840945.1 Candidatus Gerdarchaeota archaeon | reverse complement strand
CTAAAAAGCTTATTTCTTTACCAAAAGATCAAATGACGATTAATTCTTACATTGGTTCTAGAGTTGCAAGAATTGATCATGATACCCGGGAAATCCTTGCTCGTGAAATTCATGAAACTTATAGAACTAATCAATTAAATAAACAACAAAATCAAAAAGAACCATCACTTTCAGATTGGGATAACCTCTTAGAGTATCTTAAGGATTATAATCGTAAACATGCTGATCATATTATAGAGAAACTTCAATTAATTAATTGTATTATAACTAAAGTACAAGGACCAACTGTTAAGCTATTTAAATTCACAGATGCTCAGATTGAACTTATGGCTGAATTGGAGCATGCAAATTGGAATATAGAACGTTTACTTGATGGTTGGAAATTAGGAAAAGAAAAAGATGTTACTAATAAAATTAGTCCATACATTGTTCCTTGGTCAAATCTATCTGAAGAAATGAAAGAAATCGATAGAGAAATGGTCAGAGCTATTCCTGAGATTTTAGCTAAGGCGAATTTAGAAGTAAAGAAATTAACTTGAAAATTCTTAAGAGCTTATTGAGAGGAGATGTTTATTTGTCTATTATTTTTACTTAGATGATGTTAGCTTTCTTCTTATTTTTTAATCATTTTTTTCAAGTGAAGATTACTACTAGTAGAAATAACCTTCATATTGAAGACCACTTTTAGTAATAATAATCTCTTTTTGAATCCACTTCTTCAAGATTTCAAAAACACTAGTGAAAACTAGCCAAACTAAAAAACAACTATAATTGATGCAACCGACACACACTTCTTCTTTACGGTCTAGAAGTCCATTTAGAAAGATAAATGCAGATGTTTATTTAAATTATTAAAAAAACTCATTTGAAATAACAAAGATAGAAGAAATTATTTCTTCTTTACTTTGTGTATTTCTTCAGGAATGATTCCTTCAATTGGTAAAGATTGTAAGCAGACAGGACATTTACCTTGGGTTTTAACCCATTCTTGTAAGTGATTTAAATGACCTTTTACTTCGCAAAGAGAACAGCTTCCAATCTCATCTCCAAATGAGATGGGTAATTTACAGACTGGGCAACGTAAAATTTCTTTTGAACAATCGGGGCAAATGGTTATATCTTTAGTTATAGGTAATCCACAATTATAGCAAGTATATTGTTTTGATGAAAATTGGTTTGATTTATTTTCAGAAAATTGATCTCCAAGAATGAATACTTGTTCAAGTTTCAGATATTTACCAAGAGATGGATCTTTTTGGATAATATTGATTAATAATCGTTCTACGTCAGAAGGTTTCAAATTAATTATTTCAGCTATACGTTGTATAGAAACTGGGATGCCTTTTTGGAACTGTCGAATCGTACTTAAAATAATTTCTTCTCGTTCTAAATCATGATAGATTTGCTGTAAGATATTTCTAGCATTAATATTATTTGGGTCAAGATTGATTGCTTCCTCTAACTTTGATTTAGCACCAACAAAATTAGCCCTAGATAGTAAATTCATAGCTTCATTGGTTAATTGTATGGACAACTGTTTTCTCTGATTAATCTCTCTAATTCTTTGTTCCTCTAATTGTTGCGAATGTAAAAATTCTTCTTCTCGTTGTTTTTGTAAAAGTAATTGTTCTTCTCTCTCCCGGAGCATAGCAGCTCTAATCTGTTGTTGTCTTAATTTACGTTGCTCAGATTTATTATTAATATAAGTGCCAATCTTTTTACGATTAGCCATCACAACAATAAAGGAGATAATGATTACTACAGAAATAACAACTAAAGTGATGATTAATGAAAAGGGATTAGGAGGAACACTTTTAGGGTCATTTGGGTCTGATCCTGCAAGAATTTCTTCTAAATCAGTATAACCATCACCATCAGAGTCTACACTTAAGGGATTAGTGTGGTAAATTAGTACTTCGTCAAAATCGGTTAAGCCATCTGCATCTGTATCATTGTTAAGAGGATTGGTAAATAAAGTAAAAATTTCATAACCGTCGGTCAAACCATCATCGTCAGAATCATTATTAGTAGGATCGGTATTAGCAAGATATTCTTGATAATTTGTTAGCTCATCAAAATCAATATCATTTGCAGCATCATCAATCAAAGGATTTAGGTCATAAAAAACCTCCCAACCGTCAGGTATACCATCATTTTCGGTATCCGCATCTGTGGGATTAGTTAGACTAATAGTGGTTTCATAACCATCAGTTAAGCCATCCGCATCTGTGTCATTATTCAAGGGATTTGTTATATAACTATCTGTTCCAGAAATTACCTCCTCACCATCAATTATACCATCTGAGTCTGTGTCATCATTAGTTGGATCAGTGTTATAATAATCTTCTTGTTCAACAGTTAATCCGTCGCCATCTGCATCATAATTTAGTTTAATAATTTCTAAACCAGAATTATAACTTGCTATATAAAGATAATCATTCAAAACATGAATTCCAATAAATATTTTATCATAACCAAAGCTACCTATATTGATTGGAGAACTAGGATTATTTACTTCAAGTATTTCTACTTGAAGAGCATTAGAAATAAAAACATAATTAGCATAAATATATACTTCAAAAATAAGTGTGAATGCGCTACCATAATTACCAATTTTTATTGGATTACTGGGAATACTTACATCAAGAATTTCAAGTCCATTGTACCAACTACTGAGAAAAACATAATTACCTGAAACAAAAACACTCCGGGCTAATCCTCCATCATAAAATTGGCCAATTTTCAATGGATTACTAGGATCACTGATATCTATAATTTCAAGTCCATCATCATTATCAGCTATATAAGCATAATCACCTGAGACAAAAACATCTTCTGTTGATCCAGAACCATTATAATATTGACCAATTTCAAAAGGAGCACTAGGATCACTGATATCAAGAATCTCAAGACCATCTATATAATCCGCAACAAAAGCATAGTCATTTACTATAAAAACTTCATTAGCAAATCCTCCATCATTATATTGACCAATTTCAAAAGGAGCACTAGGATCACTGATATTAAGTATCTCAAGACCATCATCTCCATCAGCAACAAAAGCACAATCACCTATTACACATACATCTACTGAAGATCCAGATCCATCATCATATTGGCCCATCTCAATAGGAGCAGTAGGATCACTCACATCAAGTATCTCAAGACCATCATAACAATCTGCTACAAAAGCATAATCGCCATCAACGAAAACATCAAAAGCATATCCAACATCACCTAATTCACCTATCTTCACAGGCATATTGGGTAAACTAACATTAATAATAACAAGACCATAAAAACAATCAACAAAGTAAGCATATTCACCAGAAACATAAATCTGAGAATAGCCAGATATATGAAAAGCTGATTTTCTACCACCATCAAATTGTCCGATTTTTATAGGTATATTAGGATTTGATATATTAATGATTTCGAAACCATAAAGAGAATCTACTACATATGCAAAATCACCAGAAACAAAAACACCTCGAGCATACAAACCATCATCAAATTGTCCTACCTTAGTAGGAGAAGTGGGATCACTCACATTAAGAATCTCAAGACCATCATCATAATCTGCAATAAAAGCATAATCACTTGTAACAAAGACACTTCGAGTAGATCCAGTACCATCATAATATTGTCCTACTTGAATAGGTGCTGATTTAATAGTTGTATTAATAATTTTTAATCCAAATGATCCACATGCATAATAAGTTAGATTATCTTTTTCATATACATCAAAAGGCTCACCATTATCATCATAATAACCTACTTCTTCGAAGAGATATTGTGGTTCATTTGTAGGAAACAAGATGTCATTAAATGGTTCTTGTTGAAATGCAACAGAATCTTCAATAAAGATAGGAATCAAAAAAGAACCAATAAATAAACTCAACAACAAGCAACTAAGAACAGAAAATTTTCGAACATTAAAATTACTCATCTTCTTACAACCTTTTCCGTTTTAAATGAATAGCAAAAAATGCTTTAATATTTACTGAAGCATTTACCATAGTGATTATCACTACTGAATTTAATAAAAGTTACTGTGAAAGGGTTCACTCCTAATCAAAAAGTGATTGGAAACGTTTTCTATGGTCTTTCTATTTTGTCATTAGGATCAGAATGATAGATTATAATCGATTATTCTAACTTAGAATTTAAAAAAGCACTTCTTCAAGGTTTCAAAAGCACTAGTGAAAACTAGGCAAACTAAAAAACAAAAAAATAACAATCATAATTGAGTGATGCTCAGCTCACACACTTCTTCTTGAAGAACTAGAGGTTCATTTCGACAATGAAGCACATAGGTAATCAGAAATACCCGAAGAAAATATAAGGAAGAGGAATAAAAGGAAGGTTAGCAGATTAAGTGGAAGTAGGATTGATCTAATATGGGAACTAATTATTGTATACCAATACTGATCTCAGGTGAAAGAAAGGATTGTACTGAACAAGTGTTTACATTTATCGGTGATAAATTATTGTTCTACCAACCTTACTGGAATTTTTATCTAAATCCCTTTAGTGCATATAATTCACTG
>JAEORJ010000127.1 GCA_016840945.1 Candidatus Gerdarchaeota archaeon | reverse complement strand
GTATAGGTTTTCGTTATTTATAGTAATGTTATTACGATTATTCTCAGAGTCTATATAGAACAGCCCCACTATTTCCTCTTTTTTATGCATTTTAGGTTTGTATCCAATTTGATTTAATTGTTCAGTTGTGTTAAGAAAAATATTGTTATATTTAGTAGGATTAGATAGAATCTTTGCATAATAATCAACTAAATAGGGACGAAGCATATATGGTTCAATGATAATTAGACCCCATTGTTGCATAAGTTTAGATAATATTCTGCTGAAGTATTCTCCCCAATAAGTTGATTTTTCTAATTCACCAATTAATAATTTGTTAAACAATTCATCTGAAAATTCAGTTTCAGGAAGATTATCTAATAAGAATGAAACAATTGATCTGATTTTTGGTTTATCAAGTTCAATCCTTTCAATACTTTTACCAAAATGGTCATCGCTTTCAACTTTTACTGGGATAACGTCATTATCTTTATTCAAAATCCAAATATTGTTTACTTCAGCAATATCATGATCTTCAGAAGCATTCCAAAACATGGGGATAAGATGTAAATCGTTAGTAGAATATAATTTAGCATAATTGATGGCTGAAAAGGTTTTGTAGATGGTATAAAGAGGGCCAGTAAATAGACCCGGCTGTTGTCCAGTGATAACAAATTTAGTGTTTTTATTTTCAACTAATTCAATATTAGCTAATGTATTATCATGGGCATTAATCGATTTATTATATTTCATAAGAACTTCTTTTAATATCCCACGATCACCAGTATATTTGACTGAATGCAAATCTTCTGGTTTGTATTTAAAAAAATCATGCATTGGATTTTTTGCCTGTAGATAATCTAATAGCATTTCATTTGGATACATGATTTTTAAATCTAATAATTCTAATTCTATTTCTTCGGCCATTAAACAACAACAATCCTTGGCTTATATATAGGATAATTTACTGTTCGTGTTATAACAACTATTTATTGCATCTATTTAAAATTAATCACTTAAAAAAAGTATAATCACTCTTGAAAGAAATAATAAAAAAATAAGGAAAAAAAGGGGAAAAATTAGAAATAAGTCTTTAGAATGTCCATTAGTGATGGTCCTTCTAAAACTTGTTTCACTTCTAATTCTCGACCTTCCAAATTGATCACTTTACCAGAGCGGTTAATCCATGCTGGTAATGGTAAGATTAAATCAGCATAATTGTTCTTACCCAATGAAATAACGAATCCTTTGAACTTCTTATCAGTTGAACCAATAACCAAATAATTCTTTGCTTTTGGTATGGGTTCAAGACCCAATTCTATTAATCCTAATTCATTCAAACCTTTGTGCATGATGATCGTAGGTATGTTCTCTGGTTTAGCTGGAGCATTGACAATAGCAATATCTGGTTTGTCATTTGTAATTATTGCACCATATTTTTTAGCAATATGTATAAATGGTTTAAGAAGAGGATAATCTGATAATTCAACTTCAAGTTTGATTCGTTTGCTCTTAAAGATGTCAGCTAACTTTGCGGTTGATTTACCTTCATCAAAAATTGCTCCGATTTTGAATTCATGTTTTTTAGCGAATTTTATGAGTGCTTTTGCTTCGTCATTAGTGACATTTGGTGTAAGAACAATAGCTAAATCATCAAGGTGTTTCTTTAGGAGTTCCTTAGCTTTATCCTTAGGTATTTCTTCAAAAGTATTACCTTTCTTTACCATTGGTTTTAGGACAGCTTCTTCCCATTCACGAATGAATCGCGGTCTATCACAAACCAAACCATGGTTCCATGAATTATCATCTGAAGAGATATTTATTGGAACACCTTTGAAGATATTAATATTCATTTCACAACCAATACCGCATTGATAACAAACAGTAGTTACTGGAGTGCTGTCCCATGGACCATCTTTTGGATAAGGTGTTTTATGTGCAAAAGCTCCTGTTGGGCAATCATCAACGAACTGCCCGGCAAAATCACCTTTTACTTCACCTAATTGCATACCAATTGGTGGACCATTCTTTGTTGGGAATCCTCTGTTCAAATTGTCAATAAGACCTTCGCCTGTAATTTCGTGGGTAAGATTTACACAGCGTCCACATAGAATACATTTATTGTTATCAAGTATGATATGTGGATGAGATTCGTCAATTTTATCTACTTGTTTCTCACCAGCAAATTTTGATTGTTCAGCACCATACATAGTAGCGTATTCTCTCAATTTGCATTCAAAACCATCAAGACAACCGCAAGACATACATCTGCTAACTTCTTTGAGAATAGCTTTTTCAGGTAATGTTTCACTAATCTCATCAAAAGATTTGATTCTTTTTTCAGCTGGATAGATCATTGGTTTACCTTGTGGTTTGCGTTCAATATCTTTGTACATTTCTTCTGTTGGTTTCTTCCAGTGTTTGTATGGTTTGTAACCAAGTAAGAAATTCTTGTATTTTTCATCGCTATAGATTTCATCTAAATGATGCCATGGTTCTGTGAGGAACTGCTTGATTTTTGGCAATTCGCCTTTTAGATACCAATCGATCATGTAAGCAGCATTTTTAGCAGTAGCAATTGCTTCTATAACTGTAGCAGCTCCTAAAGCTAAATCACCACCAACAAATACACCAGGAATATTGGTTTCATAAGTAACATCATCATAAGCAGCTGACCATTTTGTAGCACCAATACCAAATTGTTCAAGCAATTTGAAGTCAGGTCTTTGACCAATTGCAAAAACAATCGTATCTGCAGCGATACAATAATTACTTCCAGCACAGACTATTGGTCGGCGTCTACCACTTGCATCGGGTTCGCCAAGTTCCATTTTAACTAGTTCAACTTCTTCTAATTTGGTTTGACCTTTTAATCCTACTGGGTTAGTTAAGGTTAAGAATTCAACTCCTTCCTCCTCTGCTTCATGGATTTCAACAGGATTGGCAGGCATTTCATTCATGGATCGACGATATGATAGCATGACATTACAACCTAAACGTTTGGCTGTTCTAGCTACATCCATGGCGCTATTACCACCACCGACAACTAAAACATCAGGTCCAATATCGACTTTTTCACCTAAGCTGATTTTACGCAAGAATTCAATAGCATCCATTACTCCAACTTTATCTGAACCTTCAAGACCAGCATCCATACTTGTCCAAGCACCAGTACCAATGAAAACTGCATCATGTTTTTTCTGTAATTCAGCTAAAGTGATATCCCTACCAATGGCAGTATTTGTTTTAACCTCTACACCAGTATCAATAACTGTTGCGATATCTTTGTCAAGAATATCTTTTGGTAAACGGAACTTAGGAATGCCATAACGTAGCATACCACCTAATTTAGGCATTGCTTCATAAATGGTGATAGCATGTCCTTTTTGTCGTAGATAAAAAGCACAAGACAATCCTGCAGGACCGCCACCAATAATACCTATACTCTTACCAGTTTCTGGAGGAATTTCAGGCATCCATGGTCCGTGTTCAAGATCGTAATCAGCAGCAAATCGCT
The DNA here is from genome assembly GCA_016840945.1 of Candidatus Gerdarchaeota archaeon. The sequence continues at coordinate 40,692 of JAEORJ010000127.1, read as the reverse complement.
TCGCTTCTCTGATAAGAATATTGCCCTCAACAAACTGACGACGACATTCCTTTTCACAAAAAGCAGGACAAACACGTCCTAATGATGCTGGAAGAATATAGTCTTTTTTCATAAGTTCGACTGCTTCAGTATATTTGCCCATTGCAATAAGAGCAACATACGATTGAACTTCACTGAAAGATGGACAACCATTATTACATGGTCCCATACAATCTCCTTCATGATCAGAGAGCATTAATTCTAATGCAGTGCGGCGCATACTAATGACCGATTCACTAGTAGTATCAATGGAATCATTTTCGCGAGGATAGGTAGAGCATGCAGGAAGCATTCGATTGTTAATATCAACTAAGCACAATCTGCAAGAGCCATAAGGATCAAGCTCTTTCATCTTACAAACGCCAGAGATATGACGATTATTTTGCTTCAAATAATCCATAATTGTAGTCTTTTCTGGGAATTCTTCATCTTTGGAATTAATTTTAACTTTCATTTGCTTCTCACTCCACATCTATTGATTCAAAACGACAAGTGTCATAACATGCACCACATTTGATACATTTCTCTTGATCAATGAGATGCTTCTCCTTCTTTTCGCCAGTAATCGCATCAGAAGGACATTTGCGAACACAAGCACCACAACCAGTGCAATTATCATTGATAGTGTAAGTTAGTAGTGGTTTGCAAACTTTTGCTATACATTTCTTATCATTAATATGTTGTTCATATTCTTCTCTAAAATATCGTAAAGTTGTTAGAACAGGATTTGGTGCTGTTTGACCTAGTCCACATAGAGAACCTGTTTTTACTTTTGGAGCTAAATCCTCAAGTTTTGCTAGATCTTCTAGTGTAGCTTCACCATCAGATATCTTATGAAGTAATTCTAGCATTCGTTTAGTACCAATACGACAATAGATACATTTACCACAGGATTCAAGAACTGTAAAATCAATAAAGAATTTCGCGATATCAATCATACAAGTATCTTCATCCATAACAACCATTCCACCACTACCCATGATTGCTCCGGTAGCATTAATGGAATCATAATCAATTGGTGTATCAAATAATCTATAAGGTATACAACCACCTGATGGACCACCCATCTGGACTGCTTTTAATTCCTTGCCAGATTTAGTTCCACCACCAATTTCAACTAAAATTTCTTTGATGGTTATACCCATTGGTACTTCGACATTTCCACCTCTCTTAATCTTCCCTGCAAGAGCAAAAACTTTGGTACCCTTGCTCTTTTCTGAACCATATTTGGTGAATTCTTGCCAACCATGTCTCATAATCCATGGAACATTAGCCCAAGACTCAACGTTATTGATATTGGTTGGTTTTCCTTTATAACCTTTGGTTGATGGGTATGGAGGTCGTAAATTAGGCATCCCTCTCTTGCCTTCTAATGAGGCAAGTAAAGCTGTTTCTTCACCGCATACAAAAGCTCCAGCACCTTCCATGATTTCTAAATCAAACGAGAAACCGCTGCCAAGAATATTTTCTCCAAGGAATCCTTTCTCACGAGCTTGTTTAATGGCTATTTGTATTCGTTTCACAGCTAAGGGGTATTCGGCTCTACAATAGATAAAACCTTTATGAGCACCAATTGCAAAAGCGCCAATAATCATTCCTTCAATGACTCGATGTGGATCTCCTTCAAGGACATTTCTATTCATAAATGCTCCAGGATCACCTTCATCAGCATTGCATACAATATACTTTGGGTCACCATCTGCTTGACGAGTAAATTTCCACTTCAAGCCAGTAGGACAACCAGCACCACCTCTACCACGAAGACCAGCTTTTGAAATTTCATCGATGATTTCTTCAGGAGTCATCTTCAATGCTTTTTCAAGTGCTTTATAACCATCAACTTCAATGTATTCTTCAATTTTCTCTGGATCAATATAGCCTGAATTTTCAAGGATGATTTTCACTTGTTTGGAAAAAAAGTTGTCAACATCCCAAGTTTCTCGTGCTGAATGATAGGTGTCTTTCTTAACAAGATATTCCTCGACTACTTTACCGTTAACAATATGTTCATCGATAATTTTTTTCATTTTATCAATTGTAAGGTTGCCATAAGTGTAAATGACATCTTTCGTGACAATATCAACAAGTGGTTCACGATAACACATGCCGATACAACCAACATTCTTGAGTTTGAGTTCAATATTGCGATCTTTGAGTTCTTTCTCTAAGAATGCTTTAATTTCTTCCGCACCTGCTGCAATACCGCAAGAATTCATACCAATAGCAATATGTTTGATCATTCTAATTCATCCCTCATGACTTTTCTAGCAAGACGTCTTACATCAGCTGGGGTGAGATTGCCATAGACTTTGTCATTAACAGAAATAACGGGGGCTAGACTACAACACCCTAAACAAGCAACGGATTGTAAAGTTATAAGACCATCCTTTGTTGTTTCATTTTCATTAATACCAAAAACTTCACACACTTCCTTGGCAATGTTCACTGCCCCATTAACGTGACAAGCTGTGCCATGACAAACTTTGACGACATACTTACCCAGGGGAGTGAAATTAAATTGCGCGTAAAAAGTAGCTACGCCATAGATACGACTAAGTGGAACACCTAGATAAATGGCTAACTCCTCTAACGCGTCACTGGGCAGATACCCAAATTTATCTTGTATCTGCTGAAGCAAAGGAATAATGGAACTACTTTCAGTTTTATATTCTCTAAAGAAGTCTAAATCCATTGTAGCATCACCGAATAGGTTCGCCTATAAGTAAATTATATCTCGTTTTAAGATTTGCGTTAGGTTCTTCTAGAAACAAAGGGCTAATTAATAAACTAATTACAAAAGAAAAAAATAATAAAAGGGCAAAAATTGCCCTAAAAAATGGTAAATTATATTACACCTTGATCAAGCATTGCTTGGGCAACTTTCATGAAACCTGCGATATTAGCACCAACAACAAGGTTACCAGGTTTACCGTATTTTTCAGCGGTTTTAACACAAGTGTCATGAATATTAACCATGATTTTATGAAGCCTATCAGTAACTTCTTCAAAAGTCCAAGACAATCTGAGAGAGTTTTGGGACATTTCTAAACCGGAAGTAGCAACACCACCAGCGTTGGCAGCTTTACCAGGACCATAAGAAATACCTTTTTCTATGAATAAATCAACTGCTTCAGGGACACAAGGCATATTGGCACCTTCGCTAACAGCAATACAACCATTTTTGACAAGAGCTTTTGCCTCATCATGATCAACTTCGTTTTGAGTAGCGCATGGAAGGGCAACATCAATACCTTCAGCATACCAGGGACTCTTAAGAGCAGCACCTTTTTCATTATAGGTATGGTATTCAACACCTTTGAATTTGTCAGCATATTCACTGATACGTCCACGCTTAACGTTCTTTAAGTGCATGACATATTCCCATTTGTCTTTATCAATACCAGCTTTATCAACAATAAAACCAGTGGAATCAGAAAGGGTAATAACCTTACCACCTAATTTAGTAACCATTTGACAAGCATATTGAGCAACATTACCAGAACCTGAAATAGCGACGGTTTTACCTTTGAAACCATCTTTAACACCACGCTCTTTGAGCATTTCTTCAGCAAACCAGGTTGCACCATAACCAGTAGCTTCTGGTCTACCAAGAGAACCACCCCATTCTGGGGCTTTACCAGTTAAAACACCATGGAAAATGTTTTTGATCTTACGATATTGACCAAAAAGATAGCCAATTTCACGACCACCAACACCAATATCACCGGCTGGAACATCTAAATCAGCATCAATGTAACGGAATAATTCACGCATGAAGGATTGACAGAAGCGCATAACTTCGCCATCGGATTTGCCTTTAGGATCAAAATCAGAACCACCTTTGCCACCACCCATAGGTAAGCCAGTAAGAGCGTTCTTAAAAATTTGCTCGAAGGCTAAGAATTTAAGGATACCATCATAAACGGAAGGATGGAAACGAAGACCACCTTTGAATGGCCCAATTGCTCCGTTGAATTGTATTCTAAATCCTCTGTTTACTTGTACGACACCTTTATCGTCTACCCATGGGACTCTGAAAACTATTACTCTTTCCGGTTCCACGAGTCTTTCAACTATCTTTGCTTCAACGAATTCCGGATGTTTTTCTAGTGCTGGTTCAATTGAATCTAACACTTCTTTAACAGCTTGATGGAATTCTGGTTCATGAGCGTTTCGTTTTACTACTTGCTCATATATTGGGTCTGTTATTTTTCCCATTTTTAATTACCTCGAAATTTCGGGATTGTTTATTTATAATTTCAAAATCCACTTTTGAAACTAAAACATTGTTTATACTTTTCCTTCTCTTTAAGAACTTTTTCCACTTTCTGTTTTTTCTTCATTTGGTAAGGTTTTTAGCACAACTCAAACTATAGCATATTAGTAATATTATCATGGTGATTTCGATTAATAGCGATGATAAAAAACAGGATGCCGTTCTCTTTTCTTTCCTAATAGTTGGTATTCTCTTAACTTCACTTGTATGGGTTGGCGATATTGCTTCATGGGGTATCGTTGGTAATGGTTTTATAATTGATATAATAGTCTTAATAGTCGCGATTCTCTTAACAATTGGTTTAGTGTTCCTTGGTAAAAAATATCGTGAAAGGAAAGCTGCACGTGCTTCAGCAATTAATGAAACAGCTTCCATTGTTTTTGATAATAAACCAGAACCCAAAATTGAATCTATCCCTCCTCCAACTCGAGACCTCTATCTTACATGTCCAAATTGTGGTGAAGTGATTCCAATTGATGCTGATAATTGTTCAAGTTGTGGTTCTCCCAAACCAGTCTGCATTGTTTGTTTCTCACCACTAAAAGCAGATGAAAAAATCGTTAAAACTCCTTGTTGTTCGACTTATGCCCATTATGATCATTTGGTCAATTTATTAGCTATAAAGGGTTTCTGCCCTCAATGTAATTCTAAATTAGCAAAAGAGCAACTAATCGAATTGTAATATATGATTTCTCTTTTTCTTTCTAATGATCGCCTGAGATGACTTTAAAGGAAGCATGTTTAACTTTATTTAATTTGTTTATATTTAGTAATAAGGCAGTCATATGTTCAGTTGTTTCTGATGCTGCTAATGGACCAGCATTTATCACCCTTGCGCCATCAATTTTTTCAAATATCCCTTTTATTTCCTCTTTTATGTTCTCATCATCACCTGAAAGAAAAATATCATAATTAAGCGGTTTCTCAATTTTATTCAATGTAATAGCTGAAATAGTTTTGAATGCCCCTACTACATTTACCCCCTTAGGTACTTGTGATTGTATAAATTCACTTGCAGAAGGATAAGGTAAATCATCAATACAGTAAGCTAATCCATCTTTAAAGGTCAAAGGTACCACAACATCGACAATTATGGAACCCTTATGTAATTTTGATTTTATACTTTCAAGAGTGTCAGCTAGATTAACATATGGAACCACTATAAATATTAAATTACATTTCTCAGCAATTTCGCTATTGGTTGCACTAGCAAATTTCTTTTTTTGCAATTTTTCGTTTAGTTCTATTGCTGCTTCCTTAGCTTTCTCTTCGGTTCTAGAACCAAGCATCACATCAAAACCAGCTTTTCCTAATCGTAATGCAATTCCTTTACTTTGCTTACCCGTTCCGGGAATTAATCCAATTTTTCGTTCTGTTTTTATCTCACTCATCGAAATTATACCTCAACAATTCTTTTTAGCTATATTTTGAAATTAATTGAAAATAATAGTCAATATTAATAATTGTTGTGTCAAAGTGAGTTGTTATTATTTGTCTCAAAATTTATAAACTACTCTCTTCATCGAAAGTATGTTATTATCAGTTAGACTTATAATTAGGAATCTAGGAGAATACAATCATTATGTCCCATCATGCCTCTTCCTTTGATAACTACAAGATCAAACAAAGTATTGAACGCCTTGAACGTAAGAAATCTTTCAATGGTGCAACTTGCTTGGTTTCTCTTTACATGCCTAATGGCACATCTATTCCTGATGTCACTTCTCAATTAATTGATGAAAGAGGTACTGCTGCGAACATTAAAAGCAAACAAACTGGCAAAGCCGTTATTGCTGCTCTCTCAAGCATTCTTACACGTTTAAAACAAGTTCGAGATTTGCCTCAAAACGGTTTAGTAATTTTTTGCGGGATGACTCAATCAGGTAAAGTTGAATATTTCCCTATTACCCCTGTTGAACCTATTATCCGTAAAATGTATGTTTGTGACTCTAGATTTCATACTGAGTATTTACGAGAACAACTTGAGGAAAAAGATCAATTTGGGCTTATGGTCGTTGACCGAGAAACAGCTGCCTATGCTCTTCTAAGAGGGAATCATATGACTTTCTTGAGAAATCTTTCTTCTTTTGTTCCTGGTAAGCATGGTAAGGGTGGGCAATCTCAAAGAAGAATTCAAAGAGGAACTGAGATTTTAGCTCAAGAACATCTTAGAAAAGCAGGTGAAGTAGCTAATGAATTATTTGTTGATATTCCCGATTTGAAAGGCATTGTTATTGGTGGTCCTTCATTAGCTAAAGAGAATTTTGTTCGTGGAGATTTCCTAGATTATCGCCTGCGTGATAAGGTTATGGGAACAGTTGATACAGGTTATACTGGTTTACAAGGCATTCGTGAACTAATGGATAAATCAGAAGATCTTTTAAAAGACGTTCGTTATCTAGAAGAGAAGAAATTAGTTCAAACATTTCTCAAAGAGTTAGGCAAAGATACCGGTTTAGTCGCTTATGGTCAAAAAGAAGTTTTACGAGCTATTGAGCTTGGGGCTGTTAAATCATTACTTATCAGTGAAGAGCTTGATGTTATACAATCCAAGATTGTTTGTCAACAATGTAATTACACTGCTAAAGAAGCTGTAAAAGCTCGTGAATTTATTGAATTTGAAGAGGACGTTCTCAAACGAATTTGCCCTCAATGTGGTAATGCTAGATTAGTTGTTGATGAAACTGAAGATTTTGTTGAAGAGATTGGTCGAAAAGCTGCAGAAACAGGTGCCGACATAGAAGTTATCAGTACAGATACTGAAGAAGGTATGATTCTTTACAAATCATTTGGTGGCTTAGTAGCACTTCTACGATATTCAATTAGGGACATGTAAAATTAAAATAAAAAAATTAAAAGAAGACGATTAATATCTTCTTCTTGGTTTATTTTTATATGGTGGTTTATAATTTTCAGGCGGTTTAGAAAATTCATTAGGTATATCACTTACTTTTGGAAATTTTTCATCCTTATCAATTTTTATCAATTCGCCATACTTACCTACATTTAGCCGTAACTCATCTCTGACGACTTTAATAAAACCATTTTTAACCTCTGCTATATCACCATTTTTTATCAATTCAATACTTTGATCCCATAATGTCAAATAGATTCTCCCGGTATCATCTCCAACTTCAATCTCAGCTAAATTCAATGTTTTTCCATCACGTGTTGATATTTCTTTTATTTCGCCCATTTCAATCACGCGAAATCTAATATCAACATTTCTCATATCTGCTTTTAAATCAATAATTTTCATGTTAATCACTTTTTAGTAATAAAAGATATTTCTTTTACTATTTTAGAATAATTTATTTTATACTAATTAATAATAATAGCTATTTCTTAGTTTAATTAATGCAAGCAGCTATCTAATTATTTCGTTTTCTGCAAAAATAATTGGTTTGCTAGAAGAAAGATTCTTCTCATTTATCTGAGCTATTATCTTCTTTCTTCTCTTCAACCTGTTTATTTTTATTTGAAGTATCTTTAGTTTTTTTTCTGGTTGATTTTCTTCTTATTGTTTTGCTTTGTTTTATATGCTTTTGATATTGCTTTTCCAAAATATCACTTAAAGAATCCTCAACACATTCTTCTCTTAAATATGCTAACAAATCTTTTTGTGTTATTTGTTCTTTTCTCTCTCGAGAAATTACTCTTACTTTTTCTTGAAGTTCGGGATACTCATCAAGCAGATTTTCTACCATTCTTAACTCTGCTTCATGAAGTTTTCTATCTGCAAATCTTCTTTCCTCTATGTCCTTCAGTCTTTGCATTTCTAAGCATCTTAGAATATCTGTATTAGATATTATTCCCATAATATTTTTCGTTTCAGGTGAATCCAGTACAGCTATTCGTCCTATTTCAGATCGATAAAGTATTCTCATTGCATGATCAACTGTTTCTTCAGGATAAAGTACATAAGGATTCTTTTCACCGACTTCCATAACTGTTTTATTCATTTCCTTGGCGTTTGTAGCAAACTTTAGATGTGTTGTAGTAATCATTCCTAAGAATTCGCCTTTTAGATTAATAATTGGATAACCTAAATGATCCATGGTTGTATTTAGAGTTGAGAATTCTTTCATTGTCATATGTTCTGGTACACATATTACATCTGTTGTCATTATGTCTTTTACTCTATAAGTTTCTAGAAGATCTGTTGGTCCTGCTAAGTTAATATTTAGTCCTCTAGCAGCTAGTTTCTGTGTATAAATCGTATCTTTAGTAGCTATTCTACTAATAAAATAGCTTATACTACATGTGATCATTAATGGTAGAAAAGTCTGATATGAGGATGTTAATTCAGCCCCCATGAATATCATTGTTAAAACTGCTTTTGATGATCCAGCAAAAACTGATGCTAACCCTGCTAAAGTAAACAGCGAGAATATTTCCTTCTCTAAAGTTAATCCTGGCATTATATTATTTATAACTGCTGCAAAAGTATAACCTGTAGTAGCACCAATAAATAATGCTGGTGCAAAAATACCTCCCGAATTACCTGATCCTACTGAAAAAGCTGTAGCAAGTATTTTCATTAATGTAAGCAAGATCAGTGTAAAAATAATGCTGCTACCTATAAAACTCCATGATTGATCAGGTGGATTGTTTGCTAATAAATCTGTGATGGTATTATAACCAGATCCAAATACCCGAGGCAGATTTGTAACATCTGGAATGATTATCCATGGGTTGTCTTTTATACCAAAAATTAAATCTTCTGATGCTGTTCGTGGGCTAATCACTCCAACAATTCCTGTTATAAATGCTCCGATAATTGGTATAGAAACAGGAGGGATTTTTATCCTATGACTTAACATTTCAATGGAATAAATAGCTTTATTGTAAAGTAAAGCCACTAATCCACTAAAAACACCTAAAAGTAAAAACCAGTGAAGATAGGGAATATACTGATTAAAATTTAATTCACTTAACCAGCTTGGAACTTCAAACAATGGTGAAGCTCCTGTTTCTAAAATTAATCTGCCAATAATTGTTGCTATTAGAGATGCTATTATAACAGGAATTAGTTGGTCAGCTGTTAATGAAATAAGTAAAACTTCTATACCAAAAAGTGCACCGCCAATAGGGGCATTAAATGTAGCTGAAATACCAGCTACTAGTCCACTAACAACAACAATTTTGATACTTCTACCTCGTAAACCGAATTTTCTTCCTAGAAAAGAGCTAAAACCTGCGCCAATTTGAGCTATTGGTCCTTCCCGACCAAGACTAAGTCCTCCACCAATACATACTCCAGATAATAGGAGTTTCAAATAGGGAGTTGATGTTTTAATAAAGCCATCTTTATAAACAATACTTTCCATAACTTCAGGGATACCATGACCCATTGCTTCTTTAGCCCATTTAATCAAAAATGGTGCAGTAACCGCTGCAGCTAAAGTTGGAACTAGAATTATCAATAACCATTGTATATTATCAGGAACTTTATCATACATTAAACCAAAGAAAAATATTCTCGTTATAGATATTAGATTGCTAAATACCCATGCAGCACCAGCCCCAACTACTCCTGAGATAATTGCAATTAATATTATAGTGAAATGTTTGTTGCTAATTAACCAACTAAGAGCTTTTTTCGGGTGTTTTATTCCCCACCACAAATCAATAAAGAATTGTTTGGTTTTTTCTTTAAAATTAATCCATTTTCTTTGTAATTTATTATCCATTACTACTTTTTTATCAGTATCAGAAGTGCTTTCAGAAGGTTTTCCATTTAGCAATCTTTCTTCTAAAATGTCTTCGTTTGAATCTGCATCATTAGTATCTATTATGGTTTTCTCGGTATTCAAGTGAATGTTCCTTCTATTATTACAATTATTTAGTTTTCAAGATTAATTTTGAAACATTTAATTAATTATTTTAAAAATTTTATTGATAATTAGATAATCAATTAGATTATACAATTAAACATCTTTTAACTTTTCAATTTCAAATGCCCTCATAATATCTGTTGTTGATAGAATTCCTAGTAATTTCTTTTCAGTATTATTATTAATCACTGGTGCTCGTTTTATACCAGCTCTATTCAGAATATCTAATGCTTCATTGACAAATTGGTCTTTGTTTAATGTTATAATAGAAGTTTTTGCATAATTAGTAACAGGTTCATTTAGCTTATTTTCCATTTGAGCGATTTTAATATCAGATACACTAATCATTCCATAAAGTGATTGCGATTCATCAACAATAGGTAATCCAAATACTGAATAATCTTTTACAAGTTTTGATGCTTCTTCCATTGTTGCATTTCTATCCACAGAAATCACTTCTTTAGTCATAATCTCTTCTACTCTTGTAGTTGATAATTTAACTATTTGACCTCCAATGACTATTCTTAATCCTTTGTCTACTAGTGGTTGCGTATAAATCGATTCTTTTAGGAATCCTCTACAAATTAAATAGCTAATACTGCAAGTTAACATCAATGGTATCATTAAAGTGATATTTCCTGTCATTTCAGCTCCCATGAAGATCATTGTTAATGGTGCTCTAGTAGCTCCTGCAAAAACTGAAGCTAAACCAGCTAACGCAAAAACTGAAATATTTACTTCAATAGCATTTGAATTATTAATGGTATTTGCAAATGCACTACCTGTACAAGCTCCAATGAATAATGCTGGAGCAAAAATACCTCCAGGATTCCCAGAACCTACTGATAAGGAAGTTACTATTATCTTTAGTAATAGAAGTACAATTAAGAAAGAAATTATGGAATTCAAAGGGTTTTGCTCAGAAAGTGTTGTGGTATCATTATTCAGAATATCTGTTATAGAATGATAACTCGCACCATAAATTAGTGGAATACCATTTTGATTTCTAGGGCTAGCAATAGCAAAAATTCCTGTTAAGGCTGCTCCTATGATTGGCAAGAATAATCCTTGAACACGAATTCTATTGAAAATTGCTCTTACTAAATGGAAAAATTTGGCATAAATAACTCCAACTAACCCTGCAAGAATTCCTAAAATAATAAACCAATGCAAATCATAAATGAATGAGTCCCAAGTGAGATCTCGTAAAACATCTACTTTGAATGATGGCTCAGGTATTCCACTGCTATTTGGTGATAATTTCAATATATCAATTAATGCACTAAAAGTTGATGAAGTTAATGATGCTATAACTACAGGCACTATTTCATCAGCTACTAAAGATACTAAAAGAATCTCTATACCAAATAACGCTCCCCCAATTGGTGAATTAAAAGTTGCAGCTATAGCTGCTGATAATCCACTTATTACAACAATCCTCATATTTCTTCCATGCAAACCCACAAGATGAGCTATTCCAGAGCTAAAGCCGGCGCCAATTTGAGTAATTGGTCCTTCACGGCCAACACTTAATCCTCCTCCTAAACATATCGCTGAAGTAAACATTTTTACAAAAGGAGTCCTTTTAGGCATATAACCATCACGTAACGCTATGGCTTCTAAAACATAGGGGATACCTGACCCTTTAGATTCAGGATTATACCTCCAAATTATTGGTGCAGTAATCACCGCTGCAATCACTGGAGTAATAATAATTGCTAGAAATCTCCATGATTGAAAATTATTATACATTAATGGAAATAATCGTTCGAGAAAAATATAATCTGTTCCTTCGCTTAACCATTCAAAAGCCCAAGCAGATAATGCTCCAACTAAACCTACAATTATAGCTAAAGCATTGACAATAAAGGTTTTTGAGTTAAATAATTTAATAATTGCTTTTTTTGGATGTCTAATATTATAGATAAAATTTTGCCACCCTTGTTTAAAATCTTGATTAGTTATCCTCCAAGTTTTTTTTAGATAATGACTTAAGATCCTATCATCCTCTTCGATGGTTTTCTCCTTGGATATTTTTTTTGACTTCTCTTGAATCTTTGATTTTTCTGATTCATCATTGTTATCTGAGGGGTCAGTTTTGCTGTCTTTCATTTGGGAACATCCTGAGTTAGAAATAACTTATATCATTAACTTGCATTTTTCTAAACTTGGGCAACAAAGATTTCTGATGTACTAGTAATTATTCATTTACCATTAAATTTTAATCTTGTTGTATTGGAAAAAGTAATTCAAAATTTAAGAGCTAACCAATAACTTGAAAAAAACATTTTCCACTAAAATTTTTGTTGAGTGTTAGAAATGACAAAAGCAGAATGTTCTGTTTGCAAAGGAACAGGTAATGAAATTATTTCTGAGAAGACCTGTCCAGATTGTAAAGGGATGGGTAGTACTAAAATTGTACTTTCATCTTATTCTGATAGTAATGCAAATAAATGCAAAACCTGTCATGGGACAGGTTCAATAATAACCTCTAAGAAATGCACAAATTGTGATGGCAAAGGTTCGTTAATTGTTTGCGATTCTTGTGGGAAACCAATCTTAGATAAAAGTGTTAGTGATAATGTTGACATTTGCCAAGAGTGTAAACAATCACCAATTGTTTTTGTCTTGAAACCTCCTTGCACCTCTAAAACTGTTAATGTTGGTACTTATTATCATGGATCAGTCAAGCAGTTCAAGGATTTTGGAGTATTTGTAGAACTGTTCCCTGGAGTAGAAGGTTTAATTCGAAATAAGAATTTAAAAGGATTGCAACGTAGTGATGTTGGTAAAAAGATAATTGTTTATATCTCAAGTAAAACTCGAGACGGCAAAATAGAATTAACCCCAGTTAAGCTAAAGGATTACCGTCATGGTGTTAAACGTGATTCCACAAATAGAATCAAAATTTCAACTATAACTCGTAAAATGGAAAATAAAACGGTTCTTATTCAAGGGAAAGTTTCACAGATTAAGAAAACATCTGGTCCAATATCTTATAACTTTACAGATGAAACAGGTTCAATTGCTGGAGCGGCTTTTATTAAACCTCGAGAAGAAAACCCATATCAAAAAATTTCTGTTGATGATATAGTTGAAGTAGTCGGAATTGTAAACACCCACAGAGATGTTTTACAAATTGAAATTCTTGATATGATTGAAGCTGGTGATGAAGAAACTAAAACTATCCTTGAACGTATTGAAAAGGTACTTGATGAACGCTCAGAACCTCCTGAAGTTAATTTCTTAGTTAAAGATCCTATTTTAGAAAAAATGAAAAAAGATTTGCGAAAATTAGCTAAAATGATTAGACGAGCTATTTTTGATGGCACACCAATTTTAATTAGGCATCATGCTGATACAGATGGTGTAACAGGAGCAGTTGCACTTGAACAAGCAATAATTCCATTAATAATGGAGGAACAAGAGGATGCTGTTGCTTTCAAAATTAAACGTTCGCCATCTAAATCGCCATTCTGGGATTTTATTGATGTAACAAAAGATGTAGATTTTGCTTTACAAGATGCTATTAGATTTGGTGATAAGTTACCTTTCGTAATTCTCTTGGATCTTGGCAGTTCTCATGAAAGTCTTTCATCAATTAAAAAAGCATCTTTGTTTGGATTAAATATTGCAGTTTTGGATCATCATTTTCCTGAAGAGATTGTTAAGAAAAACGTTTCATTACATGTTAATCCTTATTATTATGATGGCGATTACAACCTTTGTTCTGGGATGTTAGGTGTTGAACTTGCACGAATTGTTAATCCTGATGTAAGTGATAGAATTGATTACATTGCAGCTATTGCAGGTGTAGCAGATCATGTTGAAGGAAAAACTCTAGATCAATATTTAGCATTAGCTAAAAAACGAGGGCTTGATATTGAGCTAATAAGTAAAATTGCACTTGCAGTAGACTTTGAGCAATATTTTCTTAGATTTTCTGATGGCAAGAATATAGTTGATAGCATCTATGGTTTTGATGATTTGAAATCAAAATCACATTTAGAATTGGTTGATTTTCTCTATAATGAAGCTCAAACAGCGCTTGATAGTCAATTAGAGATTTGCCTTGCCCATCTTAAAGAGGAAGAACTCAAGAACAACATAATTTTAGGAACAATTGATGTTGAAAATTTCGCTAAAAAATTTGAATTCCCACCACCTGGAAAAACCACAGGAGCAGTGCATGACACGTTGTGTTTAAAATATCCTGATAAAGGCATCGTTACTTTAGGGATTGGACCTGATTTTGTTGTTCTTCGTTCAAAAGGTGTTCTCATTAATTTTCCAAAAATAATTAAGGATCTCAAGAAAAAAATACCTCAAGCAGGAGCTGATGGTGGTGGTCATGAAGTTGTTGGTTCTGTGAAATTTATTGAGGGTATGCAAAAAGAAGTTCTTGAATTCTTAAGAAAAGAATTAGAAAAAATGTTAACAGAATAGCAATCAAGTAAACATCTTAAACATAAATAAATATATTAACGAATTACATTTATCAATCTCCCAACCTTTCGAGTGAACTAACTATGACCAACTTAGAATGTGTAATTGGCGAAGAATATGATGATTGGGCTAAAGAGAACAAACGTTGGAAAGTAGTTCCTCGACCTTATACTTTTTGGGAGTCTGTTGTTTTCCTTAAGAATTGGGTTTTAGGTCCATCTAAGAAATTTAAGGGAACAGCAGAATTTATTCCAAAAACATCAATTATTAATAAAATAACTCCCAAAATGAAAATTGGTTTCATTGGTGATGTTATGCGAATGGCTAAACGTGAATTAGTCATTGACCAAACTATTTCAGATTTCTTTAATGATATTGATTATTTAGTTATTAATTTTGAAGGAATTATATCTAAAAAATATAAACGTGGAGCTGTTGGTTCACAAATCCATGAGGAAAAAGCTCTCGAGTCATTGAAAACTCTATTCCCACCTGAAAAAACTGTTCTTAGTAATTCCAATAATCATGCAGGTGATTTTGGTTGGGAAGAATTTCAGAGGACTTATAAAATAACTCAAGACCACGGTTTTTTGGTTGTTGGAAGACGTGATGAACCAACTATAATGCTTGATAAAACAGTTAACCTAGCGACTGCTTCCTTCCTTAGTGATCAACGATGTTCATATGTTTCAAACATGATTGAGTTAGATAGTTATTATAATTCTGATGCTAAATTTAACATTCTCTATCCACATTGGGGTTATGAGCTTCAATTCTATCCTTGGCCTTCACAAGTTGAACAAGCTAAAGAATACTTGAAAAAGTGGGATTTAATAATTGGTCATCATGCACATGTCCCCCAACCAGTTTCAACTTATCAAACTGATAATGGCTTGAAAGCGGTTGCTTATTCTCTTGGTAATTTTAGCTATGGTTTAAGATGGAAGGTTCACCATCGTGATGGTATGATACTAAAAGCTACTATTGGACCAAATAAGGATGGAATATGGCAAACAGGCCAGCTTGATTGGCAATTTACACGGCTCTTTTTTGAAAGAAATAAAAATGTTCGAATAAGGATTATTGATAACTATAAGCCTTTCAAACACATACAATAAATCTAAGATTTTTTTACAATTAAGTATGAGCTGAACCTCTAGCTATTGCATCATGTTTGTGAATACTTTCTAAACTTTTGACAGTTGCGTACAATTCTAATTTTTTATCTTTGAAACTTTCCATAGCTTTCGCAAGAATGCTTCTACAAACATCTTCAACAAACATTGGATTTTCATACATACATTCAATCACTGATTGTTCATCCTCAGTTTTTAAAATGGAAAATGTTTCAGCAGAAAATGATTTCCGGAGAACCTCTACCATTGCTTCAAACGAAGGCATCTCTTCAATTCTTCCTTTTACACTTAATTTCCCAAGTGCTCTTTGTACATGTGTTCGTTTTTCAGGATTATTTTCCATTGCATGAGGACAAACAGTGTTACCAATATATTCAACAGAAATCTCAATTTGATCTTCTTTGCCTTCTTCCACCCAAGTTTGAACGGTGACATTAGTTACTTCAAATGTTTTCTTTTCACTCACAGGTGTTTTTGCTTCATAAAAGAAATCAAAATTCATCGTCAAATGAGCTTTTGTATAAGGATGTTTTTCTTTGAGGATCTTTAATACTTGAAGAGATAGTTCCTCAACTGAATTATGGGCATTTCTTACATCATTAATTATTTCAACAACAGATTCACTAATGCGAGACATATGTGCGCCTTTGACATCTGCAGGAAGATTAATTGTAGCCTCAATAATTGAGGTAAGATGAAAAGTCTTGCCATTTCTAGTAATCACTAGTAATGTTTTGAAATTAGTAATTCCTACATAATCTAATGAGATTTCATTTTCTGGTCGCTCATTTTGAGTTTCTTTCTGTGATTTCAATTTTAACATCCCATCATTTGAAGTTTATTAGGCTCTATTAACGAATTCCTTATTTCAGCATTTTAACTCTTTCTTTTATTATTTGATTTATTTATTATCATCAAAAGGTACACTAGAGAAACTATTATAGATGATTAATTATACTTTACAGTAGGACTTTGAAAAAAACTATTTTAAAAAAGGGATTTTAATGACACTAAAAGCTGTATTATTTGATATGGATTCAACTTTGAATACCATTGATGAAACAACCTTTAGTCGTCAATATTTTAAGCTACTTCATGGGCGTTTCTTTTCTCATGTTGATGCTCAATATTTCTATGAATCATTAACTGAAATAACAAAAAATGTTATGTTTAGTAAAACACCTCATGAGTTAACCTTCAAATCCTTTCTTAAAGAGATGTCAAAAGCTTACAAACTACCTAGAAAAAAAATATTTGATAATCTCATTCATTTTTATACACACGACTATGACGAATTAGCAAATTTTATTAAACCAGCAAAAGGAGCTATTGAAGCGGTTCAAACTTGTTTCGATTTAAATCTTGATGTAGTAATTGCTACTACACCTATATTTCCAAAAGTTGCTATCATGAAACGTTTGAAATGGAGTGGTGTTGGCGATTACAAATATCGATTGATCACTCATGCTGAAAACATGCATTTTTCAAAACCTCGAGATGAATATTATTTAGAGATTTTAAAAAAGATAAAATTAAAACCGAATGACTGTTTAATGGTTGGTAATGAGTTCATGGGTGACGTAGTTGGTCCTTCAAGGATTGGAATGGATACCTTCTATTGTCCTCAAGAAACTATCAATGATGATTTATTTTATTCTCCTGAGTTAAAACGTTTTAGTAAAATAAAACCTACATATACAGGATCATTATTTGATTTAATTGATTTAGTTAAGAATAATTTTGATTGATAATTGAGTTATTATAATTACTCTTTAAAGAGATCCTCAGAATAAACTTCTATACCATTTCGTATTAAAAGTGATGCTGTTACACCACTTCCAGCTACCTTTCTTTTATCATCAACCATATTATTGTAAATTTCAGTAACCCCACATGATGGGCTTCTTTCTTTTAATATAGCCTCTTTTACTTTTGCTAGCTTAGCAATTTTTAATACCTCATTTGCACCTTGTATAAAATTATCTGTAACGTTTATACCATCTCTATCAATTACAAGTGCTTTCTTATCTAATACATCAAAACCTGATCCTTTATTGATACATTGAGGTGTTCTTGGAGTTGATAATCCACCAAGCTGTTCAGGGCAAATTGGTATAACAGTTCGATATTGAGTTATTTCTTTAATCAGTTCTACTTCTCTATTTTCTAAATTATAAACACATTTTATCCCTAACAAGCAACCACTCACTAAAATAGGTTCATTACTTTCAATCAATTTTAAAAAAGTCTCATTTTGTGATTGAACCATTAATAACACCAACTAAGAAATTAATACTCATTAACTACTTTTTCTTAATAAACCTCTGGGTTTTATTTAAATCTAATAAATAGATACTAAAAATGATTTGAATGTCTACTAAAATTAAGGATGAATCAAAAGCTTACAGATTCGATTTTGCTGCTCACTTCTACAGTTTATTTACAGGTTTCATATTATTATTAATTGGAATTTTCGAAAACAATTTTCGGCAACGAATTCTTCAAGAATCTTTACCAATAAAAGGAAAAGAACGGGTTTTAGATATTTGTTGCGCAAATGGAAAAGGAACAAAAATACTTACTACATTAATTCCCAATGGAACCATTCATGCTATTGATTTAAATCCACATATGATAATGGTAGCAAAAAAAAGAACAAAAAATACTCCAAATCTATTTTTTAAAGTTGGAAATTGTGCTGCTATACCATATAGTGACAATAATTTTGATATTGTCAATTCATTTTTAGCTTTACATGAAATACCAACAAATCTAGTAAGAAATGTTATTCTTGAAGTAAAAAGGGTGATGAAACCAGAGGGGTTTCTTGTTGTGTTTGATTTTACAATACCTTATAGATTAACCCCCTTTCAAAAAATGATTTATTATGTCCTAAGACTTATTGAGGATGAATCAGCAGCTCGTTTTATGATGGTAGATCAAAAGCAACTATTAGAGCGTGATAATTTTATTTTATTAAAACGAAAGGAGTACTTGTATGGTTTAGCTGAAGCATGCATATACAAGCTCTCTTAATCCTATTATCAACTGGTTTCTATAAAATAAATAAAAAAACAAATGTTGTTTAATGATTGTTTTAAGCTCAATTTATAATTTTAAAATAATTATAAAAATGAGGTTTAAACTAAACCTCGTTCAACAAGCATGCTAAATTCTTCTAAAGAGAGTTTCTTGCCTTCTTTGTATTTTTCTAAGGCTTTCTCTGCACGAGCTTCGATAGTTTCTTTGACTTCTTTGAAATGCTCAACTCTAGCTTTTTGTTTGATATTCTGTAAATCTTTTTGAAGCTTCTCTTTATCTTTAATGATTTCAATGAACTTCTTATGAGTTTCATCAGCAACTTTCTTTGTTTCAATGAAATCTTTATGACACTGATCAGCTTCTTTGCGAATTTCATCAATTTCGGCAAAAAGTTTCGTCATTTCGTGATGATGTCTTTGAGATGATTTAGCAGTTCGAATAACAGCTTTATGAAAATGATTCATTTCAGCTTTTAGGCCTTCATATGTACTGAATCTTGAATTTCGCTCTTGTCTTAGAGCTCGGATAGCTTCAGCTTCCTCTAATTGCTCTTGTAAGGTAGCAATTTCTTGCACTAACCGTTTCTCCTCATCTGTGGGTAAAATCTCGGTTTGTATTTTCCATTCTAATTGCTTCAAGTTTCTACGAAGGACTTTCTCGGGGATAGGTGGCTTTGGAAGTGGCTCCAACTCTTCCTCTTCTTTTATTTGGTCAACTTCTTTTTTAGCTTCAGCTAAATTCTTACGAACTTCTTCGCGTTTCACTTTGAACTCTTGAACTTTTTCGTTTTCTTCGTCTCTTAATCTTTGATGTTCCTTTACTTTAGCAATTAATTCGGCCATCTTTTTATTCAATTCATCTCTTCTATCTGCTTTTTCTCGTGCTTCTGTGTTTAATTTATCTCTTTTAACTCGTAAATCACTAGCTTGTTTTTCGAGATCAGATAATTTCATGATGATTTGATCGACTTCTGATATCACGGGAATCGCCTTTATTTGTTTCATTAAGGGGGATATGACAGTTAAAATCGGGAATTTTAACTCACAATCTTATATTTATTTATAGTATCAGATAATATTTTGATACTAGCTCGAAAATGGAATATAAAGTTTTATAAATTCTTCTATGTTAATGCAGATAAAATAATTTAATAGCAAACTTTTTGTACTCAAGTAAAAGCAAAAAGTTTTGAATGATAAAATCTTCAAACTATAGAAATGCTAAAAAACCAATAGTATTTCGCCATTATAAGATAAAATTATTAAAGATTTGATACTGAAATGCATAGTAGGCGTGAAACAATATGACAAGCAGATTCCTTAAGATCTTTAAACCATTCACCCACTTAACATTTGAAGTTAAGAAACCTGAACGTACTGTTTCATTCAAAGAGAAATCTATCTGGACAATTGTATGTTTAGTGATTTATTTCATAATGATAAGTGTTCCATTATATGGTGTTACCACTGGAACAGGACAAACTGATCCGTTCTTCGCAATGCGAGCAATTCTAGCATCCCAAAGAGGAACGCTAGGAGAATTAGGAATTGGTCCTATTGTCACAGCCGGTTTGATTATGCAATTATTAGTTGGTAGTCAAATCATTAAAGTTGATTTCAATGATCCAGAAGAACGAGCACTTTATACTGGCGCTCAAAAGGTTCTCAGTGTATTAATGATCCTCTTTGAAGCTGGTGCTTACATCTTCGGTGGTGCTTACGGTGAAGATTTAGATGTTCTAACCATGACCTTAATCTTCTTACAATTACTTGCAGCAGGATTAGTAATCATGTTAATGGATGAACTGATACAGAAAGGATATGGTATGGGTTCAGGCATTTCATTATTCATTGCTGCTGGTGTATCATTTAATATCATAAATGGTCTGTTCGCCTTTACAGAAGGTATTGGAAACAATCCCGCTGGGCGATACTATGGTGCAGTCATTGCTTTCTTCTATGGACTCACCCATGGAGAGAAATTTATTAATGTCATTTACAGACCAATTAATCCCGATATTATAGCGTTCTTAGCAACGATCATAGTATTTGGTATGGTTATTTATGTGGAATCAATGCGTATTGAAATACCAATTTCACATGCAAAATACAAAATCCCCGCAAGATATCCCATTAAATTTCTGTATACGTCGAATATACCAGTTATTCTGGCATCAGCGCTGTTTGCGAATGTGTACTTTATATCACAGATACTGTACAAACGGATGCAAGGTAACCCGATAGTCGATCTGATTGGTCGGTGGGATTTCTCATCTGAGCAACCGTATCCGACTGGCGGTCTGGTTTACTTTACAACTGCACCGCGTGGAATATCGGAAGTAATAGGTGATCCACTGCGAGCCGCGGTGTATATTGTGATATTGGTAATTGCTTGTATGATTTTCTCAGCTATCTGGCTGGAAACAGCTGGTATGGGCTCTCGAGATGTCGCTAAACAATTATTAGATGCTGATATGCAAATACCAGGCTTTAGACGAAATCCTAAAGTGCTGGAAAAATATCTTGACAGATACATCCCAATTGCAGCTTTGCTAGGAGGATTATTTGTAGCAGTACTGGCTGGGTTTGCGGACTTTCTGGGTGCGCTGGGAACAGGTACTGGAATTCTGCTAACAACAGGTATTATTAAACAATATTCAGAAATTATAGCCCAAGAACGATTGGCTGAAATAAGTCCTGCAGTTCGAGGCTTTTTGGGAATGGATTAAGTCCATTTCTCCATCTTCCCTTTTTTGGGCCATTAATGCGAGGGTAGCCAAGTGGTCAACGGCGAAGGACTCAAGATCTCCAGAATATAGCTGGAAAAATAAGGCAAAAATGCTGTTGAAATCCTTGATGGGAAATCCTTTCCCGAAGGGGTTCGTGCGTTCGAATCGCGCCCCTCGCACCAAAATTTCTCTTTTTACACTTAAAAGATTAGGTCGAGAAAAGTTATTTAAGAGATATACTTAATCTATCTTGGTGTTTTATTGATGGAGAAACGAAAATCTCTTTGTCTTTTATTACTTTCTATGGTTGTAGTCGTCATTGGTTTTCAAGTGATGATTAGTAGTATAACCTTGACTTCTGCCATCGGAAAAGAAATTACTGAAAACTCTCAATTCAATGTTCAAACAGCCCCTGATTTTGGTACAATAATTGATTTGAACCAGATTACTGGTATCAATTTTACAGGTTCGATTGAATCACATTGGTTCTATATTAACTTGGTTCTAATTGTAATAACGCCTCTGGGATTCATACTACCAACTGTTCTAATTAAAGATAAGAAAAAAACTGAAGAACCAGCTAAAGAAGCAAGCACCGAAATGGCAACTGAATCAGTAGAGAGTCAAAGTCGAGTTGATTTAGATCCAACTGCTAAATATGGTAATATTGTAGGTAGAATTGGTATGTTGGTGTTATTCTTAGAAAACGTAATAATTTTAATAACATATATTGCGTTCTTTGTACTAATACCAACTTATGGAGACTATCCTGATAGACCATTAACAGTTTTAAGGACCTATTTTATATTATTCAATATTGATTTTATGGCCGCAATGCTGGTATCAATAGGACTAGTAGTGATATCACTAAGAGCTGCAAGAAGTAGGATTTTTGCTTATTTAGCAACAGGCTCATGGGTAACATTTATTGGAGTAAATATTTATCCAAGAATACGCTTGGTACAAACCTTTACAGGGAGTATATCAACTGGCGAAAGTGCTATGGATATTTTAGAAAATATTGCAGAATATCTAACATCATTTTATGGTCCTGATCTAACATTACAAACAGCAGCTTATTGTTTCTTAGCATTGGCAATATTCTTTACAACGAAATTCCTTGCAGATAATAGTCAATTAAGGTCAAAAGGTATAGTTAATGCTTTTGGAATTACCAATTATGTTACTGGTGGATTAATGAACTTTATATTATTATTACTCCTAACCTATGGTATTGATATCGATCCATCATTAAGTGGTAGCTTAATGATTTTCTATTTGATATTAATAGTAATAAAATTGATAGCGGTACCAATAACTGGATTGATAGCGAGCATTCTGACATTCTCTCAGATGAACCTGAAGAAAGTAAAAGCATAAGCTATAGAAATAAATCCCTTTTGTAAAGGGATTTTCAATTTTTTTTATTAAATTGTGAAAACTAGACTATTTTATCAACTCAGAATAAAACTTTTAAATAAAGATAAAACACAACAATACTAACTCACATGCCGTCGTAGCACAGCTTGGTAGTGCGACTCCTTGGTATATTATTATCGCGAGACGAAATCTCGCAATCCAAAAAGGAGTAGGTCGTGGGTTCAAGGAATTAAGACTTGCGGGTCTTGGTTTGAATATCCCATCGACGGCTCCATTTTTCTTTTCTTTAGTCCCCTTTACTTCTAGTTGTTATTGGTTCTATTAGCATTACTAGTGCTTCACTTTCTGCTTTCGGTCTATGCTGTAACCCTTTTGGTATAACTACCAGTTCCCCTTTTTCCAATATTATCTCTGATAATCCTTCTCTTTCGATGATAATCTTCCCTTCTAAAACGTAAAACAATTCATCTTCATTTTGATGTTTGTGCCAATGATATTCTCCTTTAAACTTAGCAATCCTAATTATACTTTCATTTACCTGTACTACATCCACTGGTTGCCAATATTTCCCTTCTAATTGTTTTACAATTTCTTTGGTGCTTATCTTCTCCAATTCATCTCAAGCTCCTATTCTCATTTTGTCGACAAAATAATACATTTTTCAGCATTTCAATGGTGTTTTTCACTCTAATAGGGGTTTTTATTATCTTTTGTTAATTTTCCAGTACTAGATTCTTGGTAGGAACACAGATGGTTCAAAAAGTCAATAATGTCGTTCGGTTTTTAAGTACTGAAGAGGTTTATCGCAAGCAAGTTAAAACTGATTTTGATCCTCCCCTTTTTGAGATTTACAAAGAACTTGAACATAAATCAACCTATGAACTAATTGATATTGCAACAGGGGCTAAAAACCGTCATCAAAGGATTTTCGCTGTTTACCTTTTGGGCAAAATGGATTCTCAGAATGAAGATATTCGTTCTACCCTTTGGAAATTGCTCTCTTACGAAAATGTTGTTATTCGTAAAGAAGCTATTTGGGCTCTCGCTCGTTTAGGCGATAAGAAAATCCAGAAGAAATTAATTAATCTCTTTTCTGAAAATAGCACTGAATTTGAAAATAATCTTACTGCGCGATTATTGGGTAAAATTGGTGATGAATTATCCATCGAACCTTTACTATCTATTTGTATAAATTCTAAAGATATTGCAGGTTTAAGCGCTGGAGCTTCTATTCATGAAATCATTGAACGAATAGGCTTAGATCCTTTATTAAATAAGCTAACCTCTATTGATCCTAAATATAGAGAGGAAGTTGTTTGGTTATTAAGCTCTAGAGCGAAATATTTGGAAACTTCACAAGAACGAAAGAAGATTATTCAAACACTTTTAGATGCTTACACCTACGAAAAGGATTTTTCAGTTAGATTATCAATTGCTTATAATTTGTCTGTTATGGGGATTGTAACAGGCACTAAGGAATTGTTATTATTATGTCTCAGTAACCAAATTGATTCTGATAGAGAATCGTTCTTTTGGAATGAGGTAATTCGTGCTTTTGTTTGCAAGCAAAAGCAGTTAACTTTGAAAATCATTGATCAATTGGGGGATTCATTACATAATGATGAGTTAGCCCAAGAATTAACTTCTGCCAATCAAATTCTCAGGAATTTAAAGAAATCTATTGGTAATTTTGACCGAATCTTTGACCTATTATGAACATAATTCTTTTTTCTATTTTTAATATACTGTCAAAATGATTCTTTTTAACATCAAACAGTTAATAATAACTATCTTTTTCTAGTAAATATTTTCACTAATTAACATAATGGTGTTATATATACGTTTTTTTAAGTAGTTAACCATATTTAAGTTGGCGAATAGAAAGCTATTGTATCCACATGAATACAATAAGGGTCTAGAAAATGGTATTGTGTGGGGGTGCAATTGAAAAAGACTATAAGAAAATAGTCAAACTTCTTTACCCATAAGAAGTTTGATGACATTCAGAACAGTCGACTATTCGCCCCTTTTTGGTTACCGGGTTTTTCGACTTTTATTCTTCTGTACCAAATTCTATTATCCGTTCTATTACGCGAATACTTTCCACTGTTTCGCGAACATCGTGTGTACGGATTATATTTGCTCCATGTAATATGGCAATACTTGTCGCTCCAAGTGACCCATAAAGGCGTTCTTTAGCATCTTTTATGTCAAGTATTTTTCCAATAAATGATTTCCTAGATAATCCTATACAAATTGGCTGTTCAAAATTTGTTATTAGATCTTCCAAGTGCATTAAGATATGAGCATCTATTTTATACCATTTGAAATCATCAATACGATGAAAACCAATATCAGGATCGACTATAATTTTGTCTCGAGAGATTCCTGCTTCTTCAGCGATTTTTATTGATTCAGCTAACGATTTAATCACTCTTTCAGTAGGGTTCCCAGAGAATCTATTGATTTGTGTTGCTCCGATAATAACTGGAACATCATATTTTGCAGCAACATTCGCTATTTCATTATCTGTCATTAATCCTGTGACATCATTAATAATATCTGCCCCATTATCAAGCGCTTCCTTCACTACGCTAGCTCTTGTAGTATCAATAGAAATAGGTTTCCGTATTTCGTTTCTAAGAATTTTTAATCCCTTTATAGCTCGTTTGATTTCTTCTTTCGGAGATATTTCAGTCTCGAGATAAGGTGCTGTGCTTTTAGCTCCAATATCGATAATATCTGCTCCTTCTTTAACTTGTCTAATAGCTGTTTGTAGAATAATACCGGGACCAGTTTTAATTGATCCTTTGTAAAATGATTCAGGACTGAGATTTATAACACCCATTATCTTAACAGATTCTTTGGGTCCTATTACTAAATCCTGAATTTTGACATTTCTCAAACATAAACACCTTTAAATTATTTCTAAGCTAATAAAGATAAGTCAAAAAAGCGCATTGATATTATAACTTTTTCCTAAAAAGAAATTAAGAACAGTAAAAGAGTTGGTTAAAATGGCAAAAAAATTAAGCAAGAGATTCCTTAAAAAATACCCATATTTTAATGATGAATTAGATTTAGACGAACGCGTATCTCTTTTGTTATCAAGATTAACATTACAAGAGAAATTTAGATTATTGTCCGGTAGACATGGTTCTTTATGGACAACAAAACCAATACGACGATTGAAAATTAAGAGATTGGGAATGACCGATGGCCCTAATGGTGTTGGTTTACATTCAGGTCTACGTTTCTCAACCAAATTCCCATGTAGTAAATGCTTAAGTGCTACATGGGATAAGCAATTAGCTAAAGCTTTTGGAGTTGCAGCTGCAAAAGAAGTTAGAGGTGCTAATAGACACATACTGCTTGCTCCAGGAATAAATATCGATAGAACACCACTAAATGGACGAACTTTTGAATATTTCAGTGAGGATCCTTATTTAACAAAAGAAATGGCTATTCCTATAGTCGATGGCCTTCAAACTATGAGGATAGGTGCTTGCATAAAACATTACGCTGTTAATAATCAAGAGACAAATCGTATGATTAATAGTTCTGAAGTAGATGAGCGAACATTACATGAAATTTATCTAAGAGCTTTTCGAGATGTTGTTCAAAATACTGATCCTTGGTCATTAATGGGTAGCTATAATCGTATAAATGGTACTTATGCTTGCGAGAATAAATTATTGTTAAAAGATATTTTAATGGATAACTGGGGCTTTACTGGTTTTGTTGTTTCTGATTGGTGGGCTACCAAACCATTAACTAAACCTGAGAATTGTATAAAAGCTGGTTTGTCATTGGAAATGCCTAAACCTTATGCCTATAAAATAAAGTATCTTGAAAATGCTTATTCAGAAGGAAAATTCACCATAGAAGAACTTGATTACGTTATTAAACGACTCTTAAAAACTATGTTTCGTGTTGGACTATTTGATTCACCTAAAAAATTGGCTGCAGGTTTAAGAAACACTGCAAGCCATCAATATATTGCCAAGAAAATAGCTGAAGAAGGTATTGTTCTATTAAAGAATAAAAAAGATATTTTGCCTTTAGATTTGGAAAAATTGAATTCAATAGCAATATTGGGACCAATGACTAATAAACGAATGGGCAAAATGCTTTATGGTGGGAGTGCTGCTGTTGTCCCTCCATTTGAAATATCACCTCTGAAAGGATTAAAGAAAAAGGTAAAAAGAAAAGCTAAGATAACAAAGAATGCTAAAGAAGCAGATGCTTGTTTGCTTTTCGTTGGTTTAACTCATAAAAAAGGCGAGGATTGTGAGAATTTTGACAGAAAATCCCTTTCTCTCCCAACCAAACAAATTGAACTAATAAAAAACACTGTAACCCAAAATCCAAATACTATTGTTATATTAATAAGTGGTAGCCCAATAGAAATGTCTGATTGGATAAGTAAAATACCTGCTATAGTACTTGCATGGCACCCTGGCATGATGGGAGGAGATGCAATCGCCAATGTCTTATTTGGTGAAGTTAATCCTTCTGGAAAACTACCTATAACTTTCCCAGCAAAATTAGCAGATTCACCTGCTCATAAATCAGAAAAAACCTATCCTGGAACTGATAAAGTATACTATGAAGAAGGGATATATGTTGGCTATCGACATTTTGACCAAAAGAACATTAAACCATTGTTTCCATTTGGGTTCGGTTTATCCTATACTCAATTTGAATTTAGCAATCTTAAAGTCAATAGGACTACAATGAAACCTAAAGATACTATGACTATCACTGTAGATATTAAAAATACTGGGAAAATTGCTGGTGATGAAATAGCACAATTGTATGTTTCAGATGATGAGAGCTCAATTGATAGACCACCTAAGGAATTGAGAGGGTTTGAAAAAATAGCTCTAAAACCTGGTGAATCAAGAACAATACAATTCTCTCTATCCATTAAAGATTTAATGTTTTATGACGTAAAAAGCCATGATTGGAAATATGAACCAGGAAACTTCACGATATCAATTGGAAATTCATCTCGAGATTTGTATCTAACACAGAAAATTATTCTATCAGAAAAATAGATATCAGAACTTGAAATGTTGGGCAAGCATTGACATTTGAAAATAAAAAAAATACTTCAGATCAAAAAGTTTCAACAAAACAGCAGACCTATTTGGGTATCACAAAAGCTGGTGGAGATGCCCTAGGAGTTATGGTCAATGCTGCCCTGCTTACTTTTTATGTAGATATTTTACATATGGACCCAGAATTATTTGGAATAGTTATGTTAGTTTTTGCAATCTGGAACGCTATAAATGATCCAATCTTTGGTTATATTTCTGATAAAAAGAAAATGGATGGACAAGGGAAACGATTGCATTTCATCAAGCTTTCAGCCCCTATTTATTTGGCTGGTTTTCTGATGTTTTGGTTAGCATTTCCATCATTTTCGCAAGCAAGCTTTTTTGTATTTTTGTTAATAGGGTTGTTGATTTTCGATACAGGTTTAACCATTTTTGGTCTTAATGTAAGTGCTATTTCAATTAGTCAAACAACTAATACATCAGAACGAACAAAAATTGCTATAATAGTATCTGTTGTAAGTTTCTTACCAGTGGGAATAGCTGCGATATTGCCAAATATGATTCTCACATCAGCTCTTGCTTTAAGGACGATGAGATTGATTTTTTTAGCAATGGGAGGAGTTTCAGCAATATTGATGTTTGTTGGATCATATAAAATGAAAGAACTATCACTAGGGAATGTAAACGCGGACCCTTTACCACTATGGCCAGCATTAAAGGAAACTTTCAAATCGAAATCATTCATCACTTTTGTAATCTTTAATTTCATGTTTACAGCTGTTTCATCACATCTTGTTGCAGTAATGCCGTTATATTTCAAATATATTTTACAAGTTGGTGATTGGACAGTATTGTATATTAGCGCACCAATAGGTGTTTTACAAATCGGCTTATATTTCCTGTATGGGGTAATTCAAAGGAAATTCGGATTAAGGACATCAGCATTTATTATTATTGGCGCGATGATCTTGGGATTCACAGGATTATTTTTCTTCCAAAACATAGTGCTAGTCACGATATCCTATGCACTTTGTATCTGGATGATTACTTTTTATGCTGTTATTGTAAATCCCTTGGTAGGCGACGTTGCAGATGAGGATGAGTTAAAAACTGGTAGAAGAAGAGAAGGAATGTTTTTTGGAATAAATGCTTTGATAACTAAGCCATCCTCTTCTCTAATAATCTTCCTTTTCACTGTAATCTTAGAGCATTACGGCTATGATTCGGAATTAAATGTTCAAACAGCAGAAGCACAATTTGGAATAAAATTAGGTTTTTCAATATTGGCTATAGCATTTATTGTATTAGCTATCGTGCCAATGATACTTTATCCACTTCATGGTAATAAAATCCAAAAGGTAAAGGATGAGTTGAAAATTAAGCATGATGAAATAGCTGGTTTAAAATTAATGGAGAAAAACTCGATAGCAGAAGATCAAAATAATGTTATTGATTAATAAAAAACTACAAGTAAAAAACCTTATAAAATGCCTTTATCAAAAATAGACCAATCGGTATTTTGCTGAGGTAGCCAAGCTCGGACCACGGCGCCGGTCTTGAAAACCGGTTCTCGCAAGGGAGCGCGAGTTCGAATCTCGTCCTCAGCACCATATTCCCTTTTTATTTCTCTTTCATTTCTTTAGGTCAAAAAATAGAAAGAAGAGTAGAATTATTTTCTCTTCTTATAACTAATAACTACAATTGGGATCATTACAACATATAAAAGAAACCAAGAATTTAATCCGAATTGTTTTGTTGTAGTAGTAGGTTCATTTATCCAATAAGGAATAAATCTTGAATAAGTTATATTATTTGTTGTAAAGCCAGATTGTGCTTCTTCAAGAGTTGGAAAATATTCTATTGTTAACATATCATCAAAATATCCAAAATTGTTTTCTTCCAATAGCACTTTAGTATAGATAGTTGTATTATAACCCCATTCTGCATATGAATAAGTAATTATTCCTAGTATGCCATCTTTTTGTGTTCCTTCTAAAACTGTTACTAAGGAATCACCTGTTTTCTGATATTCCGGAATGTCTTGGCCATTACAATCACCAAAAATACCAAGTATGTTCTCAGTTAAATTTTGGTTTGTTGGATCTCGTGGGTCACGATAAAAGGTTTCAGTAGTTGTCAAATCTCTTCTAAGTAAGGTAATAAAACCAGCTTGATACTCACCATACCATGAATCTGAGTCAAAATATGAATTATAAGGCCCAGAATAATACTGCCATGTACCCCAAATTGAATCGTTAATATTGATATCAAAGGGATTACACATATGAGATTCTGGGTGAAGACCGCTAATAATGGCTCTTTCATATTGTAAGCCATAATAATGATTAATTTGATTTTGAAGTGTAGTACTTAAAGCAGCATATGGGCAAATACTTTGGAAATTACTTCCTGCATAGTAATAAAAATCCATGGCCCATGGATAAGGTGTAACACCTATCAATTCACCTTCAGTAAAGTGATAATCGTTACTATTTATAATTTGATCATATATTGATTTTAACAAATTAATATGACCAAAACCAACTCCACATGCATATTCTAAGCCTATTGTAATACCTATATCAATAACAACATCATGTCCATTAATATTGTCAACTGTGCCATTACCGACAGACAAATCATGAATGAAATCACCTTCAGTAGGTGCATAGACATCCAAATGCCTTCCACAATACAAATACCATTTATCTGCTCCTTCTATATGATTGCTTACAAAATGAGCTCCCCATGGTGAAACTATCCACCCATTAGAATAATTGCCAATCGTGTTAAGCCTGTCAGCTTGAACTGATGGATTATCTGCCCAAAAAAGTAAATCCATATCAACGGGAAAAGTATTCATAACTGCTAAAGTTGATTCAGATGCAATTATTGGTGTATTTGAATATATACTTACAGATAATTGAATAGTAATTAGTAAAATAATAACAAAAGGAATGAATTTTTGTTTACTAGTTGTTTTTCTTATCACATTTCTCACAAATTGAAAGGTGTTTTGTAAATATAAAAGCTGTTAGGTTGAACCATGGTTAATTATATGCCTTAATTGCCTATTTTCTAACAAAAGTTATTCAGTAAAATTAGTTCTAATATTCAGCAAAACATTTAATAAGCTACTGCTGTTATTCAGTAAATATAGAATAATAAGTGATGATTATTTTGAATAAAAATGAAAAACAAGAAATTGCTGATATCATTGAACAATATGGAAACGAGCTGGAAGAGATAGTTGGAACGATTGGAAATAAAATTCGAATGGTCATATTATCCTCATTACTACAAAACGAAAAGGATTTCAGTGAACTTAAGGAAACAGTACAATTAAGTAAAACTGCATTATCACACCATCTTGAGAAATTAGTTTCTGTCGGTTTGATTCATAATATCAGCCGTGGAAAATATGAAATCACTAAAGATGGCCAGGAGATGTTGGATGCGATTATTTTTACTTTTATGTCATCTTTAAAGAAAAAGGAAATTGAGTCGAAGAAAAGGGCTGATTTAATTCAAAAAATATATTCTGGTGAAACAAGTGATGCTAAGCAGCTTGATGTACATTTTATTCGATTGTTACCTATGAAAGTTGTTAGTTTTCATGCTATAAGCGAATCCCCTGAAAATGATGCTTGGAAGAAGCTTAGAACTTGGGCTGAACCTAAAGGATTGTTAGCTGATTCAGAGCAACATCCAATCTATGGTTTTGATAATCCTAATCCTATTCCTGGAAAAAAAGAATACGGTTATGAATTCTGGTTAAAGGTTGATAATCATTTTGAAGCTGAGGATGTAGTAATCAAAGATATTCCTGAAAGTTTCTATATTGTTTCTCGTTGTATTGGCAAAGATCCTAACAAAGACATACCTGAATGTTGGGATAAATTGTTGAAATATATCAAAGCTAAAAATTACAAATTTGCAGGTTCGTGTGGTTTAGAAAAAGTTATTTCTCACTCTGAAACGGGAACATTCGCGCTTGATATTCATATCCCTCTTGATGAATCAAGTGTTGTTAAAAGTGACAAGAAATCTGGAGATGATTAAAATGCCGGAGAATAGAGAAATAAGGAAAAAATTCCAAGAAGCACTAGATGCTTTTATTGTCGAAGTAAAACAAGATGATTCTATTACAGCTGCATTATTATTCGGTAGTTTAGTAAAAGGAACTGTGTGGGAAAAATCCGACATTGATCTTGTACTTATAACAAAAGATCAAAAAACACCTTACAAAAATTATTGGTTAATGGATGGAGATATTACTCTTCAAGTTTCTATAATGACCCGTAACCAGTTTATTCGCAATCAACAAAGAGCACTCCAAGGTTCAGGTACTCATCATGTTCTATCTACAAGTAAGATTCTCTTTTCAAATGATGAAACCTTAGATGAATTTATTGAAAGCATGAAAAATGTAGGTTCTCGAGATTTACAATTGCGAATACTTAGTATTGTTAGTATGATTATTGGTGATATGGAAAAAGCTGAAAAATTCCTTTTTGTAAAAGATGATTTATTGCAAAGTTATCTGTTCATAACTAGATTATTAGACAATCTTGCTTCTATAATTGTGATGTTAAACAATGAAATACCTGGAAGGGAAGCCGTAGAACAAGCAATGCACTTCGAACCTAAATTATTTGAAATCATATTTGCAGATGCTATTACTAGTAATCTAACTAAAGAAAAACTTGAGTTGATTTTGTCTACAATCAAGAATTATCTTGTAGTGAATACAGAGTGTATTTTTGAACCTATTATTGATTATATGAAAAAAGAAGCAACTTTTCGTAGTGTCACTGATATTGCTAATTTCTTGAATGATCGATTAAGCAGTCAATGGTGGGAAATAGGTGCAGTTGGGATAGGTAATTGGTTAGTTGAACAAGGGTATCTTGAGAGAGTACCATCACCTGTTCGTTTGACCTTACGTAGCCATAAGGAAGTAAATGAAATAGGTTATTATTATTCAGGAGTAGATGAAATTTGAGTCATTTTATAGAAATTATAGGTGCAAAAGAAAATAACTTGCAGAATGTAACTGTGAAAATTCCTCGAGATAAACTAACGGTGATAACTGGTGTTAGTGGCTCAGGAAAATCCTCATTAGCATTCGATGTTTTATATGCAGAAGGGCAAAGACGTTTCCTTGAAACTTTATCAGCTTACGCTAGATCGCGTGTACCACAAATGAAACGCCCCGATGTACAATTTATCAAAGGCTTATCTCCCATCGTCAGCATAGATCAGAAAAGAGGGATAAGTAATCCCCGTTCTACTGTTGGGAGTTTAACTGATATTGGTAGTTACTTGCGTTTATTATACTCGGTTATTGGAGAAGCTTATTGCCCTTATTGTAATTCTAAAATTGAGATTAAAAGCGCGGGGCAGATAGCAGATGCTATCAATTCGTTGCCAGAAGGAACAATTGTAGAAGTACGGGCTGTTTTGTTTAAAATTTATGATGAGGACTATCAGTACTTATTGGATCAGATACGAAATCATGGATATCGTCGATTTAGAATAAATGATGAAATACATGATATTGGAAAAGAGATAACCTTAGATGAAAATGAGGAGTATAAAATAGAAGTTATCATTGATAAATTCACTGTAAATGGTGATATCTACAAGCAAGTTATTGAAACAATAGAGAATGCTTTTGTTATAGGACAAAAATTAATTAGCATTGAAATTATCAATCCGGAAAATCTTGGTGATGATGCAACAGTAATCAATACTTATACTTGTCCAGAACATCATACAGTTTGTGGTGAGCTGCTACCCTGGTTCTTTACATCAAACGATCCTGAAAGTGCTTGTGAGACGTGTGCTGGTATAGGAACCCATTTTCGAGCTTCACCTTTGCTTATAGTTAGTGATGAGAATAAATCAATAAGAGAAGGAGCTCTAGATAGCCGAGTGATTAATCTTAGCCAAAAAACATACAAACGTTTCAACAATATACGTGGAGTTATGATGCATAGTTTAACATTGCATTATAATTTTAGTTGGGATACGCCTTTCAAAGATTTATCAAAAGATATCAAAGAAATTCTGTTTTATGGTTCTAAAGGAGAAAAAATCGAAATTGTAATTCCTCCAGATGCACCAATACAAGATGATAAAAATAAAGGTAAGATGGTAGCTTGGGAAGGATATATCGCAAGGATAGATCGATGGTACAAAAAAGTTACAAAACAACGAACACCGAAGTCTTATGAAGAGGATTTAATTCGAAGGATAATGATAGAACAAGAATGCCCAGCATGTAAAGGACGGAAATTAAAGAAACATCGAGATTTTATTAAAATTGATAACAAAACCTACTTTGAAACAACTCTTCTTCCACTTGATGAACTAAATGTTTTCCTAGAAAAACTAAAAATTCCTGATGATAAAAAACATCTAGCTGAACCTATTCTTGAGGAAATTTTGAAGCGATTGAAAGTTATGATATCAATAGGATTAGACTATATCAGTTTAGATAGACGAACAGACACCTTATCAGGCGGAGAGCTACAAAGAACAAAACTCTCAACACAAATAGGTTCAGAATTGATGGGATTATTATTTGTTTTAGATGAACCATCAATTGGATTGCACTCTCGAGATTCACATAAATTAATTAACATCCTAAAGAATATGCGCGATTTAGGTAATACTGTAATCGTTATAGAGCATGATATAGATACCATAGAAGCATCTGATCATATTATCGAATTAGGACCAGGCCCTGGTATTCATGGTGGAAAAATCATAGAAGAAGGTTCAATTGAAAAGATAAAAAGTAGTCAAAAATCAATTACTGGTTCTTATCTTTCAGGTAAAATGCAAATAAGTAAATCAGAAAAGAGAAGACAGTATAATGGACACCATTTGCAAATTAAAGGTGCTCGGGAAAACAACCTGAAAAATATTGATGTAAAAATACCTCTAGGAGTTTTTGTATGTATCACGGGAGTTTCTGGTTCTGGTAAAAGCAGCCTAATTCATGATATTTTATACAAACAATTACTAACCGTGTTTAGAGATAGAAAAATCATCCCCGGTGAGCATGATACAATTGATGGGATTGAATTTATTAGGGATATCAGAAATATTGATCAAACACCTATAGGTAGAAGCTCACGGTCTAATCCTGCAACCTATATTGGATTCTATGATAAAATAAGGAAAATTTACACAGATTTAGAGGAATCAAAAGCACGTGGCTATGAAGCAAAGCACTTTAGTTTTAATGCTAGTACTGGTGGGCGCTGTCCTGAATGTGCTGGATGGGGTCGTATCATAACTCCATTACAATACATGGCTGATATTGAATCTGAATGTCCTGTATGCAAAGGTTTGAGATTTCGCAAGGAGATACTCGAGATAAAATATAGAAATAAAACAATCGCTGATGTTCTAGATATGAGTGTTGAGGAAGCATTGGAATTTTTTAGTGATGATAGTTATCTTACTACAAAATTACAAGTAATGAATGATCTTGGCCTAGGTTACCTTAAAATTGGTCAAGCTTCTTCGACAATTTCAGGCGGAGAAGCTCAAAGGATAAAGTTAGCTCGTGAATTAGGAAAAATTAAACAAGAACAAGATAACCTTTACATCTTAGATGAACCCACAACTGGTTTGCATTTAGCTGATATACAAAAATTACTAGATGTAATAAATCGATTAGTCAATGAAGGGAATACTATAATAGTTATCGAACATAATCTGGATGTTATAAAAACAGCAGACTATGTTATAGATTTAGGTCCTGAAGGCGGAAAATTAGGCGGCTTTGTCGTAGCTCAAGGAACACCTGAAGAAATTGCATTGAATTCTAAATCATACACTGGAAAATATCTAAAAAACTATCTCTGATTAGTTAAAAGTAAATTGCTATTTACTGTGTTTGAATTCAAACAATTTCTTTATATTTCAACATTTAATCTAGTAATGTATGAAAGCTATTAAATTTGATTTGAAAATTTGGAAGGTTATTTTGAAAAAAATCAAACTGGGTGGAAAATTCTCCATGGTCAAATATCGTAATGATTGGCTAAAACCCAGTATTAGATTCGATAATCAAGTTTTAGTGAAAAATCACTTTGGTGGCATCTGTGGTTCTGATCTTCATCAACTCGATGTTGAGGTGTCCTATGTTACTACTATTTTGGCCAATAGTGAGAATCCTTTCCCTATTGGTCATGAAGCAGTAGGTAGTATTGATGAAATAGGTTCAAAGGTCTCAAGTTTCAAAATTGGTGATAGAGTTGTTTACAATCCTGTAGCAACTTGCGAATCTTACGGTTTTGAATTATGTTCAAGTTGTAAAGAAGGCAACTATTCAAGTTGTTTATGTTTAACGGGAACTGGTGATGGGTCAAAATTAGAAATGGAATATGGGGGAAGAAAACAATTTGGAGGTTATGGCGGTGGAGGGTTTAGTGAGTATTTAATTGCTTTTGAAAAACAATTATTCAAAATACCTGATTCATTATCTGATGACATAGCGATTTTAACAGAACCATATTCTGTAGCAATTCATGCAGTTGCAAGGAATAAACCTCAAGATAAAGACACTGTATTAATAATTGGAGCAGGTATTATTGGTTTATTAGTTATAGCAGCAATTAGATCATTTGGTATTAAAAGCAAAATTATTGTTTTAGTAAGATATGAACATCAAGCAAAATTAGCTAAAAAATTTGGTGCTAATATCATTCTAATGGAACAGGATCGAAAGAAACTATATCACAAAATTGCTGAATTAACTGATGCTAAATTGTTTAAACCACAATTGAGTAAAGAGATTGTTTATGGGAATTCTGGTCCTGATATCATTTTTGATTGTGTAGCAAATGAAAAAACCCTTGATGATTCCTTGCACTTAATCAAAAGTAATGGTAAAATAGTTGTTGTAGGATTGGGATTTGCTGTAACTAGAAAAATCGATTGGGCAATTGTACCATATAAGGAAATTACTGTAGTCGGAACGATGATGTCTGGTTTGGAAGAATTTAATGGTAAAAAATTAGATGCTTTTGAAATAGCTCTGCAATTTCTTTCTATTGAACCACAAAAATACTCGGAGTTAATAACTCATAAATTTAAAATTGAGGATTACAAAACAGCCTACAAAACTACAATGAATAAAGGAAAGCAACAGGTAATTAAAGCAATATTTGATTTCAACAAATAAGTGGTCTTTTTAATCTTTTTTTGATACTTTTTAATAGCTATCTAAACGACAAAAAAGGAAAGATGGTTTGTTAAATGGTTGATAAAGGGACTCAAACATATTTCTTAACAGGATCAAGAAGTGGATTCTATCAAGAGATAGAAAGTGAATTAATTGAACAAGGGACAGCAATAGATCGTTTTCTTGAAAATAAAAGTAAACCATCAAATGATATTTGGATTTCAGTTATGGCACAAGCAGTTGGTTTGCTAGCAAAAAAAGTAGAAGATAATGATCCAAATTCACTGAAGAAATCGCTCTTAAAATTTATTGCTCAATTGATTATTTGGTATGAAGTATTATCAGATGATTTCTTTGAGGAACTTGATATACCTAATGAAAGAATTAACAATCCAATATTCAATACTATACTAATAAAGCAAATTGGTGAGTTATCGAAAAAAATCTTGCAAAATCAAAATAAATCGATTAATAGCAAATTAAAGTTAATAAGATCGTATTGTACTAAATGGATTGAAAGGTTAGACAGACCACCAAAAACAATTAATTCATCATTAAATAATCAATTTGGAGATATTTTAGCTGAATTTCTAGCACAAGATGAAATATTATTTGAAAATCTCGAGGAGAATTTTACAGAAATTAAGTAATTGCCTATTTACTTAGGCAATATGCTAATAATTAAAATAATTATGAGAATTATGCCTATTTTTAAATCAAAAAATGCACATATATTATATTGAACCTATCTCGGCCAAATATCCTGGGTTCCTAGTTGGTCTGTGTTGGAAGAACCTTCTTTCATAAATCAACACCCTCCTCCCCAAGAATAAAGAACTCTTCCTTTTTTCCCGGCACGGACCACTAGACAACTTTAAAATTGGTTTTTTTTGTTTAGAAAAGATAAAACAAGATTTATTATAGCTAGTATAGAATTAGTGTTTGATGAAAAATTGAGCTACAAATATCTTGATCATACAGCTGATGTCATTGTTCATGCAGAAGGCAAAAATTTAGCTGAAGCCTTTGAACAAGCAGCTTTAGCATTTTATGATGTTATAACTGATATCCAAAAGATTGAGCAGAAATTGGTTAAAAAAATTGCTGTGCAAGCAGAGGATATTGAAGCACTACTATTTGATTGGATAGATGAGCTTATTTTTTTAGTTGATACTGAGTTGTTTATAGGTTCAAAAATCAATGTTATTGCATTGGAGAAAAATAGCGAAGATAGTTATTCATTAATTGCTGAGATCCATGGGGAAAAATTTGATATAACTAAACACCCTCAAGATACAGAAGTAAAAGCAATGACATATTCTTTTATGAAAACTGGAGAAAATTTTGTCGAGTTCACGCTTGATTTATGAGTGTTTACTTCTCAAAGGTACAATGTAAAAAGCTATCTTTGTAATCATTTGGTAATAGCAAAACTCAAAAAACAAGGTCAGTAAGCTAGGAATGTGAAAGCATGTCAAAAAAACGAAATCTAGTACAAGAATTGCTTGATCGAAATTGCTTATTGACACCTGATTGCTATGAAATATTAGAAGATTTAGATGATGATACTTTAGATATTGATAGACTTGCTGAAGCTTTAAAAGATGAATTCGTTGTTACAGCTGAAAAGCTTCAAGAAGCACTAGTTACTTTTGAGGAATTGTTATCAGAGGGTAGTATTCAAGAAATGGATGAGGAAATGCACCCACATAACCTCTTAATTTCAAAGAAATCTAAACAAGAGGAGAAACCAAAAATTGATTCATCTGTTGAAACGAAAATTAAACAAGCAAATCTTAAAAGTTCAATCGGGGAGAATTTTAAACCAATTGGTAAAGAAGTCAAAACCCAAATTAAAATTTTACAAGAATCTACAAGAAATACATCGATTGAGGGGGATATAAAAGATTTCAATAAATATTTCATAAGTCGTTATAATCAAATGTCTAAAATTCTTAAGAAAAGAGGGGATATACCAGGTGGTGTGCGAATAAAAGATTTAGAGAAAATCAAATTAGAATCTAATGAAAAAGTTACAATAATTGGTATGGTAACGGAAAAAAGGACTTTAAAAAATGGTGGAATGCTTTTAGAAATTGAAGATCCAAGCGGGAATTTGGTAACCACAATTTTACCAAATAAAGAAGAATTAATAATAAAAGCAGGTTCATTACTTGAGGATCAAGTAGCTGGTTTTTTTGGCTCTTTTTATGAAAATCGCTTTTTCATAGATGATTTTGTATTTCCTGATATCCCAATGTTGAGTTCAACAAAAAAAATAGCTGATAATATTAGTGTTTGTATGACTAGCGATCTACACATTGGGAGTAAAGAATTCTTAGAAGATTCATTCAATAATTTCATAGATTTCCTTAATGGTAGGATTGACGACCCATATCAACAGACCTTAGCTGAGCAAATAAAGTATCTTATAATCAATGGCGATTTAGTAGAAGGGATAGGTATATACCCTAAGCAAGAAGAAGACCTAATAATTACAGAT
Organism: Candidatus Gerdarchaeota archaeon; assembly: GCA_016840945.1. The sequence continues at coordinate 1,037 of JAEORJ010000127.1, read as the reverse complement.
ATTTACGATCAATACAAACATGCCGCTGAAATATTAGCCAAGGTGCCTAAATGGATTCATATAATAATTGTTTCAGGAAATCATGATGCTTGTAGGTTAGCATTACCTCAACCTGCTATAGGAAAAGAATATGCTTCTAAGCTTTGGGAGATGGAAAATGTTACCTTGTTATCTAATCCTTCAACTGTAAATATTCATGGAAAGATATTTCTTATCTATCATGGTAATTCCTTTGAGGATGTTTCATCCTTAACTCCAGGATTAAGTATGAATGATCCAAATGGTCCCATGATTCATACTTTGAGATTTAGACATGTAGCACCGACTTTTGGCAGGCGAAGTAGTATAGTGCCTAGTTTAAAAGATGAACTAGTTATAGAACATGTGCCTGACGTTTATCATACAGGTCACATACATATCAATTCAAACACCCATTATCGTGGTGTTGAATGTATTAATTCTGGAACTTTTCAATCTCAAACTGATTATATGTTATCAAAAAATATTATTCCTACACCAGGTAGGGTACCAATTATTAATCTACAAACAAATAAGTTACATCAGCTAGTCTTTTATGATCCTACAGAGGTAAGTCAATAGTTAACAACTGATAAGAATGGAAACATTTTTCTTTAGAGAAGTTAGCGAAAAGTTGTTGATTTACTATGAATGCTTGGATAAGGATAATGCGTCCATTTAATGACTTTTTAATAACAATGTGCGCAATAGTAGGCATAGTGGTTGATAATGGGCAAGACTCTTTTATTGGTCATTGGCCATCATTAGCGATGATTTTCGTTGGAGGGTTTGCCTTAAGTGCTGCAGCTATGGTACTTAATGATTATTTTGATCAAGAAGTTGATAGAATAAACGACCCTTCTAGACCAATTCCCTCTGGTCAAATAAAACCTAAACAAGCATTAATTTTCGGAATAGCATTAATTGTAATTGGAGTTTTGATGGGTATTGGTATAGACACTTATGAATTTGTTAGAAATGGCAATCAATTTGGTGTATCTATTGTTACCAGCATTATT
>JAEORJ010000126.1 GCA_016840945.1 Candidatus Gerdarchaeota archaeon | reverse complement strand
ATAAATATTCCCTCTAAACCGATTTTTGGATCGTGAGATATATTTATTCCTTGAGGATATATTAGATATATTTTTTGATAATCATTATCATAATCATCTATTCCAAGATTAGTTGCATTTACAGCTTTTACAAGTCCATCAACTAGTACACTTTGATTCCAAGAGAATATTCCGATAAATGAGCTATTAAGGGTTGAGACTGCTTTTTCATTAAAGGCATATCCAAATTCTTCATCTTCCGTATCCTCATATTCATTATAATTTGTTTCTGACTCTAGGCTAATATATAATGCTAGTTTTGATAAAGTATTATTAAAGGGAAAGTTGATATCAAAATCAATCTTTGGTTTTGTTGGAATTATCAATGCATCATCTCTTATAACAAATTCTTCTGGAATATAAAGATGCATGGAAAAAATACTGTCACTGGAATTAATGATGAAATGATGCACAGAGGTTTGAGCTGTGATAACCTCTTCTTGATATTGTGCCGGATCGAAGTTATCTAATTCGCTTTCTTGTATGTTATTATCAATAGTTGGATCAAATATCCCATTATCGTTAATATCTACAAACTCAATGAGTTTTCTAATAATTACACTAAACTCTATTTCAAATTCAGCTTCGCTCTCACTAGTATATTCCGATTCGTAGCTCACCTCAAATCTTATTCCTTCACTATTATATCTCACTCTTAATTCTATTTCATCTCTTTTTGTTCCCTGTCTTAACAGAGATTGGACTTCAATTTCATTAGAAGAAAGTGTAATGTCAATATCTCTCAGATTTAACTGTTCAAAATCGTCATCAACGTGATCGTCATCATCGTCAGAACCTAATACCGAATTTGAATTAAGCATTAAAGTAAACACGAATAATAATATAATTCCCGCTATTAGATTCTTTTTTTTCATGGCTTTTTTAACAAATTATATTCAATTCTAAAATATATTAAAATTTTGATTAAAATTTAAAAAAAAAATTGAAAAATTATTTTATTCTTCGCTTTCTATAGATAAGGATACTACTAGCACTAATAACTGCAACAACACCTATTATAACCCCGATCAACACAAATGGTAACCAATCAGTTCCAGCCTGTATAGAATAAATACTCATTGTTGGGTCATGGTAAATATAATCTCCCCTAGGATAATTAAGGTAAAATTTCTGCTCACTTTCATCATCATCATCAGTTTCTATTTCACTTGCTAAAACTTGTTTCGAAATTCCATCAATGGTTGCATTTTCCTTCCAAGTAAAAGCCCCTATAAAATTATTTAGTTCAGTTTTTACACCTGATTCATTGGATGTATATCCATCTTTCTCATCCTCAGTTTCTTCCTGGTATTCATATTCACTACTTGAACTAAGTTTAACATATAGAGCTAATTGTGAGTTTCCATTAAGATAGTTGAAATTATTTATCTCAATGTCAATTTTCAAAGAGGTTGGTGCGATAAAGGTTCCGTTTACTATTGCAAATTCTTCAACAACGTATAAGTGAGCTGCAAAAGTACCATCAGTACTATTTATAAATATATAGTGTAAGGTTGTATCGGTAGATATATTAGATGAAGTGTAAACTGCTGGTTTGAAACTATCTAAAGGAATTTCTTGAATTGTGGTATCAATTAAAGGCTCATAAATACCATTACTATTTAGATCAACAAATTCGATTAATTCTCGAAAGCTTGCTTCAAATTCGATTTCAAATTCTGTTTCATTCTCAGCCGTGTATTCAGATTCATAGCTAACTTTAATATCAAGGCCGTTATTATCGTATTTAACATTCAATTCAATCTGATCAATTGGACCTTCGCGTAATAGCGATTCTACCTTAATTTCATTTGGTAAAAGCTCGACTTCAATGTGACGTTTAGTTGATTCTTCATAGTCATCATCAATTCCATCACTGTCTTCATCTGTGGAGGCTGTGACATTTAATGAAGAACTAAAAGCTACTAATGAAAGTATCATTATCAATAAGAACCCATAATTCCTTATTTTCATGTATATATCACTCCATAATGGTAACTAAAATTTTTGATTAGAATTATTATGTAATAGATTTTTTATCATCTATTTAAATCGATATTGCATGAAATTGAAGTAGTATTTTTCGTAATCATAGTTTTGATAAGATATTTATGCCAAACTTTAGATTAAGGTCTTTTTTATAACTTATACGAAGGAAGAGGATACATCCAGATAGGAAGGGCAAATGCCTCTTAATTATGAGAAAAAGAATTATAAAAGAAAAGGAATCTTCAAATTTATT
>JAEORJ010000125.1 GCA_016840945.1 Candidatus Gerdarchaeota archaeon | reverse complement strand
GGATTAATTTATAATTTCTCACTTAATGAACCAAGTGCTTTCACTATTGCACGAGGTGAACCAAATCTAGTAGATTTAATTATTGCAATCGCTTCTGGTTTAACTGTCGGGATTTGTTTTGTGAGCGGTACCTCATTAGCTTTAGTAGGAGTAGCGGTCGCTGCAGCATTATTACCTGTTACAGTGAATATCGGTATTGCTATGGGGTTGTTTGAATGGCGTATTGCTTTAGGTAGTCTTGTTTTATTTGTTACAAATGTTGTATGCGTAGTTTTAGGTACAATGACTATCTTCTGGATTCGCAAGGTAGAACCACCACAAGCAGTTAAAAAAGTAAAAGCAAAACGTTCATTAAAGACACAAATAATAGCATTCGGGCTCGTTTTTTTGGCAGTTGCTTTTCCTATAATCCAAACTTCAGTGCAGATAGGTCGGCAATGGCGCTATCAAAAGATTACCAATGATGTAGCAAATGATATGCTGAAACCATTAGATGGAGTAATCTTTCCTCCTGAAGAGCTTACAATAAAAGTTAGTGGTGGGATATTTGGTGGATATACTGTAAATATAACAATGAGGTTATTCTCAACAAAAACACTACCAAACACTACTTATTCTAACTTCAAGAATGAAATAGAACTGAGAGCAAACCATGCTATTCAATATCTGAAACTGGAAGTAATATTAATACAAGATTTTGGGTCAATAGCGACCGTTAATCAAAATCAGTTCATAGTAAGCATGCCATTACTATTTAATCAAGTAAATTGTAGAAGGATTATCCTTGGGTAATACCTTCTACTGAAAGATTATATCTTTTAAGTAAAACGGATATTTCTTCTAATTCAGTAATTGTTTCAACTTTTAACTTCTTGCGATAAAGATGAGTATTGAGATTAGATGCTGCACGATTAATATCATGTTTGCGCCAAATAGACATTTCAGGATCAGCAAGTAAAACAAAGAGACATTTCTTTTTCTTATCAGCAATAAGAAAAACATCTCTATGCATAATCTCTTTACCTATCATTTCTTTAACAACACCTTTATCAGTGACTGTAAAAACTCTAGGAAGAACACCTTGAAAAAGCATGTTCATTTTTCTAAAAACATCACTTAGATGAGCTGGATTCAAATCTTTATCATAGATAATATCTCGCGATATTATATTGAAATAAGGCTCTATTAAACCATAAGAATCTAAAATCAATCTTGTATGTTCGAGATTATAGAGAAGAAAGAGAACACAGAAACGACCGAATTCTTGAATACGTAAATCACTTGATTCTTCAGCTTTTACAACAAATGAAATTGCTAAAGCTCGTAAAGAATTACGATCTTTTATTGGGAAGGGACCAAATTGTTGGATTGTTGATCTCCGTTGTTCATCATCATTTATATCATCAATAGCATCAAGAGGATTATCCAAACCAATCACAGTCATTCCTTTTATTGCCAAAATCATCCCCTCATCATCACCCAATTCAGTATTATTAAAAACGATATTTGGTCCACTATCACTAAAAGAGGATACAATCATACCTACTAATTTAGGTTCGAAGTCTTCATTAAAATCCATGCTATTTTTACTCCAAGGCTTTCATTAGATTGTAAATGGTTTCATTTAAGTTTATATCTTCTAAATTCGTAGTAGGTATATATATGCCTTTGTAAAGCAACATATTTCGACAATAAATATTTATTGAACTAAGAAAGAATAATTTTTAGAAAATAGATCTAGTATAATTATATTTTGAGCCTTTAGCTAAAATTATTTTTAGTTATAAAGAAAAAAGGACCTTTAAGGTCCAAATAAACTATGTAAAGCTAGAAAATTGCTTAATGAATAATAGGTTGGATTTTGACTTTTAGCATAATCAAATGATAAGATATCATCATAATACAAATATCTAGTAGGAGAAGAATAAGTATCATATGTAAAAATTTTGTTAAAGAAATCATTTGAGAAAACAGGTTCAGCATAAACAGGCCAATAAGACCTAGCTTCAAATTCACCATCATGAGATTCATCTGTTGATGTTATAACACTTACTCCATTCATATTTAATTTATCTTTGAAATCGCCACATTCACAAGCATCAACAACAACAAGAATTCTTGTTGATTCCAGATTAGCAATATAATTATCAAAAAAATCAGATTGTATCCATGTTATATCACCAGAAGGACTAACCCTAACAGTAGAGACGTCATTACCAGTTACATAGTATCCATGACCCGCAATATAAATGAAAATTATATCATTTGAATCCTCTAGGGCATCCAAATCATCCATATCATCTCGCCAATCATTTGTGTTCATGTGATTGATTATTGTAAAGCCATCATCTTCTAATAAAGCCCAATAATCATCAATTCTATTCTCTGATATTATACCAGAATCAGTTGGATCATTAGAATCGAACTCTTGCCAAAAGAATACTGCGTATTTATCTACATTTTGGTTCCAAAATAAACGACCAATCTTTAGATAATCTAGTTTATAACAACCATCACCATAAGCTCCATAATAAATCTCTAGCTTAATTGTATGAGTTCCATAATTTTTTAATCCAGGTACATCAATTATACCAGATTTATCATTACTGATTGTTGTATCAAGTATTTTTGTATCATCAACCCAAATATAGAAATAACGAGTGTAAGGATCATTGATAAATTCATCAATAGAATAGTAAATTTGAGGATCAGATCCATAAGTTGCGGTGGTTTCTATAGTATAACTTAAGGTTGAATGACTCTTATCAGGAAATTGTATATTTTCACTAATTGCTACAATTTCAGGATCCCAATCAGATTTTACATAAAGGGTTGGTGTAAAAATTAGACCAAAAAAAATACTAATAATAATAACTAATCTAGCTATTTCTCTTATCTGTTTCATTTTCTCTATCCCAACTAAAGATTAATTATTTAATATTTTATTTTAATTTATTTAAAAATTTCCTAAAGTAATTTTTAAATCAATTTATAATTGAATGTAATTTTAAAAAGTTATTAAAAAATACTTTTTTGATGTAAAATAAATAAATACAAAACAAATAGCAACAAAACTGTAAATGTTTTTTTTAAGACAATTTGCCTTAACGAAAATGCTTTAAATTTAAATGAGAATTTTATATAAAAGGCAAATAGTGCTTTTAGTGAAATCTATTACATTAGCACAAGAAAGCTAATATTATGTTAATTAACAATAAATTGTTATGTTAAAAAAACGGATGGTTGATATATTATGTCACTTGGAAAATTAATCCTAAAGAAAAATAAAGCGGTATCACCAGTTATTGCAACAATACTTTTAATTGCTCTAACTGTTACTGCTGCAGCCATAGTTTACTTTGTAGTGGTACCACTATTAACGGGTAAACCAGAGTTATCATCATTAGGTAATGGGAAGGTTGCAGGAACAACTGATAGATATGAAATTGATATTGAAAATATTGGTGGCGCAACAGCTAATATTGATGGTTTAAGTTCATTTGTTTTAACTAATACAACAGAAGAGTTAAGTCTTAGTCCTGCTGCTGTTTACGTAGGTGCAACTGTGCAAACATTCCCTTATACCCTCCTTCAAGGAAATTCTGTTACTTTTGTCTTGGACTTTGATACTGCACTTACTACAGGTGAACTCTACAGATTAACGATTACCTATGATCAAGGTAAAACATTAATAATTGATTTTACATATTAGGAAAATGGTTGAAATCATTCTCATTTTCTTTATTTTTTTTTTTATTTTTCAAATAATATTAATGTTTTT
>JAEORJ010000124.1 GCA_016840945.1 Candidatus Gerdarchaeota archaeon | reverse complement strand
TTGTTAATGCCATCAAAGAAACAAATCGAAAAATTCCTTTAATATTCACCTCTTCTGCAAGTGTTATGGGTGGTACTCAGGCTCAAGATAGTTTAGTTAAACGTAATGATCCTTTAGTTGTTACTGGTAATTATGAAGAATCCAAAGTTAAATGTGAAGAATTTTTAAAGAAAGAATCAGATAACTATCTCACTTTTAGACTTGCTGGAGTACTCATGATTGGTTCTCCTATTCCATTATCAACCAAATCATTATCATTGCTTTCTGAAACATTTGATATGCACCCTGAGATGCGACTTGAGTTTGTCATGGATGTTGATGTTGCTACCGCTTTGGTCACAGCTGCAGAAAAATTACTAGATGGAACCACAAAGAAAAATCAAGCCTATATTCTCGGTGGTGGGAAAGATAATGGTATGCAATTGATAGGAGGTCAATTTTTAACCAATGTCTTCAAATCTTTTGGTCTTAAAATACCTGAACGTAAATATTTTACTCAAGATATTAATGCTTATCACCTAGATTGGTATGATACAGAAGAAGTCCAACAAGAATTCAATTATCAAAAACATACTTTTGAAGATTATATGAAGCATACAAAAAAATCTTTCAGATTTTTAAAACCAATTATTTTATTACTTCGAAGACTGATTATGAAAAAACTTGTAAAACAATCACCCTATTATAATGAATGAATTATATTTCAGCTATAAATCGTTACAAAAATTGGAATTAGTAACTTTTATAGTTGATTATATCTATTTTTTAACTAGTTTTATTGGGGGTTGTCCTTTGAAAAGACCGCTATTACTAATAATTATTATATCTAGTTTAATGATTTCTCAAACAATGTTAATGCAACCTAATCAAATAAATGTTGCAAATGGAATTACTACTACAAATGGGATTAACACTAATATTCTAACGAATTTTGAATCAAAATCACCTGCAACAACTGGTGGTTTTGAGAATATTCAATCGAATTTTTTAGAAGATCCTAGTTTTGAAGAAGATGATGGTGAAGGTGGACCAAGCGAATTTAGTGCTTGGGGTACTGCTAATGTAGAGATAAATTCAGCTTATCAAGATGAAACTTATGTTGGTGCTTATGGTTCTTATAATAGTGTTGAAGGAACTGAACAAGTTTCAATGTTTGCTACGAATGAATACTCGTTATATTATTTACCAGTAAGATCATACATGAATCAATTAATTAATTTCAATTTTGCATATAATTGTAAGCAGAATCCAGATATTGCTTCTAATGCAAGGTTCTATATTTCTTTACAAATTATGTCTGATATTGGTAATATCTATTTATTGTATTACCTTAGTTCGAGCTCTTTTCCTGGAAGTAATAGCACTTACTATGCTTATTATGACCTAAGAGGTGCTGCTTTTGATACTTGGACAAGTGTTAGTAGAAATCTAACAAAAGATTTCATTGAAGGTTTTCCAGCTCGAAATTATCAGATTTCATATGTTAGAGCTATCACTTTCTATTTGAATTCGCCTTCAAAACCTACTGGACCAATTATTTCCCTAATTGACGAAGTAAGTCTTCTTAATGGTAGTTCATTTAATTTTATGGCAGATAATGGTGATTTCGAAGATGGAGATGGATTTAGGTGGACAAATTATGAAACTGATCCTGGTTATGTATATCTTTCAGATAGTGATTCAACACTAGATACTCATTCATTAAATATAACAGCTGAATCCGATTCTGTTGGTTCCTATAGTGAAGGTACAGCAGATCTTGCACTTTATGATTCGTGGAATACTATGCCTAAAGGCTTGTTTGCTTCACAAAGTGGTGATGTATCCATTGGATTTGATTGGAAATATTCTAGAACTGGTTTGGGAGAATTTTACAGCTATATTTCCTTGGCATTTTATAATGCAACGTATTCAGCAACAATTTTTTTGATTTTAACACATAGCTCAACACTTCAAACAACATTCTCCAATTCATCAGGGCCATCTTATATGAATTTGTATATCAAAGCTGATCAATTTAATGTATTTGATACTTGGAATCATTTTGAAATTGATCAATTTGAACTTCTAGAATTAAGTGAAGTGAGTAATCTTCCATTGTATTATTTAAGTTATGGAAATCATGCTTCTGGAACAAATACACGAGCTGTTCTGTTAATAGATGCATTCGAGTTGTTAAGTTATCCAACAAATGATCCTTCATTTGAGGGATGTTTTGATTATTCACCTACCGATCCAATAATTACTTGGACAGCAACTACAGATCATAATTTTGTTAATCTTACTTCTGATGCTCATCTAGGTAATTATGCAGCAAACTTATCCGCATACATTGGAAATGCTAATGTCTATTGTAGAAGAAATATGCACATGCCAATAGAAAACAACCAATTTACTGATTTCTGGTGGCGATTAGATAAGATTACAAATCTAGCAAGCTCAACTTTTGGTACAATTAAATTACGATTAGATGGTGGTGTTAAAACTATCATTTATCTATTAGCTGAAAACGATGATGCTGTTTTTGCTAATAGCTCATCGAGTTGCGTTTACACTGTTGATGGGTATAACGAAATTGGTGTTTGGCATAATTTATACAGAAATCTTACAAATGATGTTTATTCTGCTTTTGGTGAAAATAATTGGAACTTAACTCAAGTTGAATTATATCTTACTGCTTTAGGATCAAACGAGGTATCAATAATTTTTGATGATATTCAGTTTGTTAGAGATAACACAGGTCCTACAATTGAAAATCCTGATGTTAATCCTTCTGAT
>JAEORJ010000123.1 GCA_016840945.1 Candidatus Gerdarchaeota archaeon | reverse complement strand
TATAAAACATCAAGAGCAGTAATTACATCGAAAGTTTCAGCTTGATAATTCAATTCAGAGATATCCATTACTTCGTAGGATAGTTTTTCACCTTCTTTAGTATTGGTTTTTGCCCATTGTATGCCTTTTTCAGCAAAATCAATACCGATAGTTTTAGCTCCAGTTTTCTGAGCTATATACTCAGTTATTTTCCCTAACCCACACCCGAGATCTATCAATGTTTCATTGGGTTTTATTTCTAGTTTTTCTAACATCATTTCTAGTTGTTGCATATCCACAACGTTGAATTGTAGAAGGTTCTTACCACAAACCTTCTCACAGAAATTAGCATATGCTTGGCTTTCAGCACAACGCAAGAGTAAATTACCATAAGATTCGCTTATCCATTTTGTTCGTATCTTTTTCCCTAATTCTTTTCCCTTCAGTGTCAAAGCATAGCTAGTTTTATCAACAGTTAGTAAATTCATCTCAAGAAGATCATTAAGTGCTTCAGCCAAATCGTTAATTTTCTCACCAAAACGATTTTTACCTATGGCCGAGATCCCCTCAAAATCGAGTTTTATTTTTCGATCATCACCAATAATGTATTCGTTTGTTGATTGATCCTTTGGTTGTAATTCTATACTGAAAATAATTCCTAAAATATCACGTTGAAAATCACTAATGCTTTCTTTTATACTGTCTGCCAAATTAAAAAACTCCAACAGATAATTTTCCATTAGCAAACAATTATCATTGAACTCTTTATTTAAGCTTGATACTAATCTAGTGTTTTTTCAATACCCTTTATCATTAAATGTATGTTATTTAATATTGATTTTAAAAAATTTTATAATACAAAAATAAGATTGATCTAACTGGGAGAATAAATTGGTGTATGAAAATAAAGGACTTGTAATTAAGAATAGATTTAAAGAAAGAATTAGACAACCTATTTTTTATATTCATATTTTTTGTATACTAATCAGTTTATTTGCGTGTATCGCTTTTCAATTAGTTCCTTTTGGTATATGGTTTAGTAGTAAATTACCAATTATCCAACCTAGTGAATTAACTGATGTTCATATAGACTTTTCATCAAAGCATTGGTATTCCAATGAAACTTTATTCATCTTCTTTTCATTTTTCTTATGTTTTCTATTTTCAATTTTTATTTTATTACATTCATTGGGTATTGTATCTATTAGATTTCCTAAAAGAAGATTGTATTTATTTGGTTTCATTCCTGCTTTTGCAGCAGCAATATTCACAATTATGTTAACTATTGATTTTATTCGCTATTCAATAAACTATAATTGGATTTTAGCTAATGGTTTCTTAATTTCAATTAGTTGTTCATTAATTCTTATGTTTATCTTTCTACTTCAATTAAGGAGTGAGCCATTAATTAGGAGAAGAGCTGTTATTATCACTTAATTCATAAGTAACTAGTGAATTAATATAAAAAATACAAAGCAAGAAAAATTTGAATGTTAGTTGAAAGCAAGGATTAATCCTTAGTTTTCTTCTTGCTTTTCCTCTCTTCATCCATTGCTTTTGAGAGATCTGTTGTTGATTCCAAAATTCCTTTATTAAAAGTTAGCTCTAGAACTTTCTTGTAGGTCATTGGTTGTTGGAAGCCCATGTGTTCATACATACCTCGAACGAAATCTTTGCCAAGAAGAAGTTTTCCAGTAAAGTCGATCTTTAAATTAACATTCTTATATTGATACTGAAAAGGACTACCTTTCTCCTCGGGTGTTTTGGGTTTAACACCATTAATCTTCGTTTTTTCTTCAAGATTTATCAGAATATCATCTAGTATCAGTTGTTTATCAGTAACTTTGTAGGTTAGAAGATAACCTCTCCGACAAGCGGTGCAACGAAATTGAGGATCCAATCCATGATCTTTAGGGTTGTATAAATTACCTGCCTCGCTACCAACAAGCTCATATAATTCATTTTGAAAATGCATTAAATCGTGGAATTGTCCAGTCATAAATTTTCATCCAATATATTTGAATACTAGATGAGTTTAAGAACATATTTAATTTAAATTAAAAAAAACCCGATTAACAAAATTCTTTCAAGCTATAAACTTTTGATCGGAAAAATGCTCGAAGCTCTTCTAATCCAGTTACTTGGTTATATTCTTCTGGTTGTATGAGTGGCCCTACTTTCATTCTAATAGTAGTGTTTCTTTTCTTGAAAAATTCTTTAATTAATCTAAAAAATCGCCAATAAGGATGTATTCTTCCAAGGAAATGAAACATTCTGCTGTTAGTTCCTTTGAAGTATAACGGTAGTACTGGCACATTAGCTTTCTGTATTATTTTAAACACTGACAACATCCATGGTCTGTCTGTAATTTCTTTATAACCTTTATAATATGTTGCAACCCCTCCTGCTGGGAAAAATCCCACCGGTTGCCCCTCCTCGAGTATTTTCTGAACTTCCTTAGAACCTCCCATTGGTTTGTAATCAGAGCCTTCCATGGGATTCACTGGGATAAATACATCCTTTAAAGGATCTAGTTGAGCAATGAGGAAATTAGCTGTGATTTTATAACCAGGATATTTTTCACGAAAAAGAGCAACAGTAATTATTCCATCAAGCAAACCAAAAACATGATTGGAGATTGTAATGAATGGTCCATCAGGAAGTAGATCCATAAACTTCCTATCAATATCTACTTTTATCTTTCGCAATGCTAGCGCTTTTTGAAATAGTTCAGTGTGGTCTTTGGCTGGTAACAATGATCTATAAAAACGGTTCATTTTAGGGATTCTCATAATAGGCATAGCAATGGTTGCTAGAAAAGGGCTTACATTGAATCCTTTCACTATTGCTTCTTTTGGTATTAATTCTATTTTCCTTTGCTTCATTGTTATAAACCGTTCTCTATTTTTATTGTTTTATTTTCCTTTCTTGAGATGCTCCACCAATTCTTTACCTAATTCTTTACAGGCATCTTTTACGGAATTATTCGGATAACCATAGGATTCTATTGTTTTACCAATTTTTGGGCCAACTCTCATTGCTTGAAATAATTTCTCAAAAGGTTCTCGCACTCTTCCTCCACCACCATGTGAGTAGAACAGTCCATAAGGTTTGTTTTCTAATCCTTGTCGATTATTTTTTCTTTTGATGTATAAATCATCTAAAAAAACCTTTAGTCCTCCTGCTAGATAACTGTAATAATCTGGAGTACCAAAAATCACAGCATCAAATAATCTATACTGGTCAATATCAATTCGTTGTTCATTAGTATTGATTAAACTTACATCAGCCCCAGCAATTCTTACCCCTTCCGCTACTGCTTCAGCCATAGCTTTAGTATTACCAAATTCTTGCGAATGATAGATAATTAATAATTTAGCCATTTTTTTATCCTCACTTACTCTACTTTTGTTAATCCAATAACTTTTTTGTTGTCATCTGTTTCAAAAGTTCCTTTACTTGAATCTAGGATTATATACTGGTTATCCCATGGATCTTTTACCACAGCGCATTTCCCAATTGGTATATCAAAAGGGCCATAAATTAACTTTCCACCAGCATCTGTAAATGTTTTTACAGCCTTATTAGTATCTTTTACCTTAAAATCAATCTCTAGGCCTTTAGGTTCGTTATATATAACAATCTCGCTTTTATCATCAGCTAATTTTAAACCAATAGCTGTCTCAGTTTTCCAAAGAATTTCATGACCTAATTTTTTTGAGTAAAATTCTATTCCTTCTTCAAGACTTGAAACTGGTATTCTTATACAGTCTATTTTATTAAAAAGTGATTCCTTCATTTGATTCACCGTAAATCAACTATTATATTTTTATGAAAATTATTAAAGAATTTTGCAAGTACTTCTAATGGAGAAAATTCTGTTTAGTTAGCTTTTTAAGAATAAAGTAGTTTAATCTATTTGATTGTGGAGTATATGAGTAACGGAGTAAGCGTTTTTCGAAGGAAAAGAATTCTTACAGTGGGAATAATATTAATCTCATTTTTCTCTTTAACAATGGTTATTTTGGCTTCAACATTTCGTACAAGATTAGACAAAATAACTCCTGAAGATAATGTTAGTGCTGCTACATATCAGAGTGAAATTAATTATGGTTATTTTCGTCCTATTGAAATCTCAGTTTTATTAACTATTAAAGGGTATTATAATGATACCATGGATACATCAATTTCATACCCTTTTGAAAATTCAACTATAAAAATCTATGATGGGAATGGAATAGAGTTAGATTATGAGCTAAATAATAAAAAACGAATCTATATTTGCAATACTAAAGAAGTTAGCATTACCATATCTGAACCAGAATATACCTATTATTATGAAATTGTTATGAGAATTAAACATTTCAGCATATTGAATTCTTTTCTAATCAGTTTTTCTGTATATATCGTTTTCTTTCTTATTTGCTTGTATATCATAATCTATAGAACTGCTAGAGAAAGATTTGATGAAGCAACTAAGCCTATTATTTTTAGTGATTTTGATATTACTGCTGATCAAGGTATGCCACTAATTGAATCAAGAACCTACCCAGAATTATCAGAAGACATTTCTTCATTAGTAATGTCTAATTGTCCTATTTGTAAAATGGAGATTAGAACTCACCACCAGCTACTTCAACGCAATAGCTGTCTAAGTCTCTTTCATAAGGATCATTTGGTGGAATGGTTGAAACATGACTCTCGGTGTCCTGTATGTCAGAAAAGAATTATCCACGATTAACTTTTACTGTTTAGGATATTGCAGATTATAGTTTGTAATATGAACAAATTGAATTATTCGCTACACTTACTTACGAATGGTTGAATAGATTTGAATGTGATTTTAAAGGTTCTTCCATAATTGAATGAACTCCACTCTATCAACTGTTAAGTGGTGAAATTATTTTACTTTCCCAAATACATGTGATTTGGTATGAATTTTTAGAATTGAATAAAGCATTTACAATTTCAAAGTATTTCCGCAAAAGCTCTTATTGGCATGGCAGCTACTCTTTTACCCTTTATAGGTACAGCAAAAAATCTGAAATTCTTCCCAATAAGAGTTTCTAGGTTTGTTAAATTCTCAACAATTAGAATCTCTTTCTCTAAAAACATAGTATGAGCTGGTCGTGATAGATTTTTTGGATTATCTATATTTACTGTGTCTACTCCCACAAGCTTTACTTTTTTCTGAATCAGGTACTTAATCAAATCTTCAGATATAGAAGGATAATCATAGTATTGTTCTGTTCCCCAAAATTTACTCCAATTAAAATTAAATAAAATAGCTTTTTTTGAAATGTCTTGAGAAGAGATATCATCCTTAATATCATCCAAATTTACTAATTCTAGAGGAGCTTTATTGTGGATTGGGATAACAATACCTGGTAATATAACTTCCTCGAGATCAATTTGACTAATATCTCTTTTATCTGGAAAGCGATGATAGGGTGAATCTAGGTAAGTTCCTATTGAAGTTGGAAAAGTCATTTCAGTGATTTCAAAAGATGCTTTGTTTTGATATTTAGGTTTTGTTTGTTCATGTGTAAGGAGAGGATGGATTTTTGCTGAGTATGTAATATAAGTTCCATTATCATTTTTTATTTTTAATCCAGGCATACTATCTTCAAATATATGACTTAGATCAATGAATCTCATATCTAGAATTCCTCTATTCGTTTTATTAAAGAATTAGTATGCTTATTACTTTTCATATATTCTAATCTTTGGAAGAAATTGGATTAAAAAATAGTAAAACATACTAAAAAATATTAATTTTATTTCACTTAAAATGTGATTAAATTTTAACATTATTTTTTTTGAAATCTCTTACAATTAGAACGAATTAAGTATACTTTATGACTGATACTTATCCAATAACTAATCAAGTTCTATTATTTGAGGAATAATCTAGAGAGAATATTTAATTGATAATATTAATAGATTTATTGGGCTTAGAAGATGGACATCAAGATAGTTGAAGCTAAAAACATCATTACTAAAAGCAACATCCCCGGAGTTGATTATGTAATTAACCCTTATGTTGGATGTCAACATGGGTGCATCTATTGTTATGCTGAATTTATGAAACGTTTAACAAATCATGGGGGGGATGAATGGGGGAAATTCATTGACGTCAAAAAATTTGATATGACAAAGATCAATCCAACTAAATATGATAATAAAACGTTACTTCTAAGCTCTGTTACTGATCCCTATTGTCCCATTGAAGCAAAGTATAAAGTTACTCGAACAATTTTGGAGCAATTAACTGGAACCAAAGCTAAAATCGAAATTTTAACAAAATCACGACTCGTTGAACGAGATATCGATTTATTTCAGCAGTTTGAAAATATTCGTGTTGGGATATCATTGAATAACTTGAACAGTCAATTGGCGAAAAAGATCGAACCATTAGCTTCACGACCTGAATTAAGAATTAAGGCTCTCGAGAGAATAGCTTCGAAAGGAATAACAACTTATGTTTTTATTTCTCCAATTTTCCCAAAAATAACTGATTGGAAAGAAATAATACTAGCGACAAAACATTTTGCTAATGATTTTATGTTCGAGAATCTTAATTTTAGATCTCATAATATTAGAAGAATCATGGATTTAGTTTATGAGCAATTCCCTGAGTTAATTGATTATTATGAAGAAATTAGAACTAATCACAATTTGTGGGATATCATAGAAGATGAGATTTTAACATATTGTGAAAAGCAAAAACTTGTTTGCGATGTAGCGTTTCATCATGGTGGATTCACAAAATAAATGATAAATAATAATTAGAAAATTGTGAATTAATTAAACAATAAGTCTACTGTAGAATTTTAATTAAGATTTTGCAAATAATGAACCCATTTTTTCTCTTCAGTAGAATTAAGAAATATTTATATTAAAAATCCGACCTAACATCTTAGAACACAAAGGGTACTTGTGTTTACGGTGTGAGATGGTTAGACCTTCTATGAAAATAGGGATAACTAAAGTTGATTCAGTTTAAAACTTATTACTTTAAAGTAAGAGTTTTTTCAGAATCCTTTGTGGAGTAAAATGGGTGAAGATAGTGAGAAAATTATTTGGCAAAAAATACATGAGTATTTTTCTTATCTTAATATTCATAATAAGTGTTTATACTCCTGTATCTTCTTATTCTATTAGTAAAAAGGCATTATTAAAAGAGAAAGAAATTGTAAATAAATCAAGTACTAATTCAATTGATGAAATCAATAAAGGATTAGAATTAATAATTGATGAATATAGCAATTTTATAATACCTGATGATAATCTTGATACAAGCAATTTAATTAATGTACCTCAAACAAGTGGTCGTCAAGCTACTGCATTAACAGATGACCAACAAAATTCTGAAAATGAGTTTATTGTAAAAGGTTATCCAGGTCCCTCAATAAGTACACCAACCTATTCTCCTGCACCAGCTTATAATGATCAAACAATTACTATTCAAAGTACAATTACTGATTCGGATGGCGTTAGATGGGCTGATCTCTATTATACAATACCTGGAACAGGTACATTTGAATGGGTAGGAATGACAAAAGCTTGGTTTTCAGATGTATGGAGCGCTAATATAGGACCATTTCCTGGATACGCTGGAACATGTGAGATTTTTATTCAAGCTATGGATAATACTGATATCGATTATGTATCACCACATTATACTTTTCAAGTTTTAGCAAGGGATACAACACCACCAACGATTACATTTCCATCTAGTTGGTATTCACCAAATCCGGCCTATGATATTAATCAAATAACAATTTCATGCACAATTACTGATACTTACGGTGTTGATAGAGCTAATTTATATTATACATATCCCGGAGAGAGCTCTTTTTATTCTGTTTCTATGACAAAAGCATTATTTTCAGATACTTGGTCAGGTAAAATAGGTCCATTTACGGGTACCTCTGGCACGGTTAGGATTTTTGTACAGGCAATTGATAATTATGAAAATGCAATAGTTTCTTCTGAGCGTACTTTTTATGTTACAAAATCAGATTCAGATCCGCCAACATTATCATTTCCATCAGATTGGTATTCTCCGCAACCTCCTACTGATAAAGACGCAATTACAATCAAATGTACAGTGACTGATTCCAGTGGAGTAGATTATGTTAATTTACAATATTCAAGACCCGGAGAAACAACACTCTACACAATATCTATGTCAAAAGCAATATTCTCCGATGTTTGGAGTGCAAACATAGGACCATTTGATGGAATGTCAGGAACAGTTAGAATATATATAATTGCTTCTGATACAAGAGGAAATTCAATCACTTCTAGTTTGAGGACTTTTACTGTAGTTAGATGGGATGATGATGCTCCTATAGTTACTTTTCCATCTGCTTGGTATTCTCCAAATCCAGCAACAGATGTTGATCAAATAACAATAACATGTACAATAACTGATAGTCCTAGTGGTGTTTATTGGGCTGATTTATACTACACTCAACCTGGTGGATCCTCTTTTTCTTATGTTCATATGACAAAAGTATCTGGTGATACTTGGACTGGTAAAATAGGCCCTTTCACTGATAAATCAGGAACTGTGAGGATTTTTGTTCAGTGCTGTGATAATGAAGGTAATGCCATGATAACTTCAGAAAGAACTTTTTCTGTTAGCATATGGGATACAACAGCTCCTTCTGTATCTTTTCCAACCAGTTGGTACACACCAAATCCTGCTTATGATAAAGATGAGATTACTATAACGTGTTATATATCTGATTCTCAAAGTGGTGTTTATTGGGCTGATTTATATTTCACTCAACCTGGTGGATCCTCTTTTACTTATGTATCAATGAATCATGTATCTGGAACTACTTGGACTGCAAAAATAGGTTCTTTTGATTTTAGTCAAGGGATAATTAGATTATTTGTCCAATGTTGTGATTATGAAGGCAATGCCATGATAACTTCAGAAAGAACAATTAGTATACAATTATGGGATACCACACCACCTAATATTGAAGAACCACTTTATGTTACATCTGGCACTTTGTATGATACAACAAATATCAGAATAACTTGTGGCTCAATAGAAGATTCTCAATCAGGAATACAAGTTGTATATCTATATTACACCAACCCTGGTGAAACACAATATAATAGAATTACTATGACAAAAAATATCTGGGGAGAATGGATTGTTGATATTGGACCTTTTATCGGAATGTCAGGAACTGTTTATGATTATATAGAAGCAATTGATAATTATGGTAATGTCAGATATAGTAGTGATTATCATTTTGAAGTACTTCTATATGATGAAACACCACCTACAAATCCTACTGATAGTTCATCAAGCACTCACACAATTAACATAGAATCATTTCTAAATATAATTCAAGTTGAATTTTGGGGTGCATCAGATGATAAATCAGGAATAGCAGGTTTTTCAGTTCATTTTTCAACTGATCCTAATTTCGTTCCTCCAGCATCAATCAATCACATTCATGATATTGGGGGTAATTATTTCACGAGCGATCCACTTGTACCTGGTGAATATTGGTTACTAATTAGAACAGTTGATAATAATGGAAATTGGGCTACAGATACTTATAAAACAGGTCCATTTATAATTTCTAGTGCTATTGATTATGGGTGTTTGAATAAAATAGAACAAGATCTTATGGTTAGTATATTCACATTTTTTGAAGAAGTTACTGAATATACTCTAGATTTAATACCTGTGGGAATATACAATGAGTTTGTATTCACAATTCCTATTGATACTCTTATAGGCGCACGTGTTGAGTTGAAATTTAAAATTGGAATTGAAGTTGTTTCAAATGGCGATATGATATTTACTATTACCACAATACTTGACCAAAGTAAAAATGTTGGTTCATTTTATGGATTATTATATCAATTCAGCCCTTTAGTTGAAAAATTAGAGTTTCTAGGAATTAACTGTGAATTTGGATTTACATTATTAGGTGATTTTACAATTGTTTATAATAGGATAACAAGGGATTGGAGAATGATTGATGATTCTTCAGTTACAATAGGATTCTATTATAAAGTATCATATGATTACTTAAGATGGATAATCATGAGTGTTGGAACTGCAGCTGCGATGAAATTATATGATGCTGCAAACCAAGCATCCGATGCTCTTTTCGGTTTTTCTCTCTCTGAATTAGTTACTGGTTATATCCAAATAACTTTAGAATTCACCATATCACATCAAGAAGCATTGCAAGAATCTAGAGGAACATTTAGACTGGCAGTGGAAGTTGGTGGATTATCAGTTCAATTAGACGGTGGTGGTGATCCAGAAATAGAGATTGCGTTAGAATTCTCCGGTTCTATATCTTATGTAGCAAATCAATTAGGATCGTATTTTGAAGGAAATATTACCATAAGGATAATTATAGTATTCAAATTGATGGATATATTCCAAACAGTACCAATATTAAAATGGATTGCTAAAGGACTAGAACTAATTGGTTTAGGGGATTTTGATTATAGTTTAACAATAACTTTACTTGACCATACATTTCCAAAATTATGGTTAGAAAGAAATCCACAATTTATTGATTCAGATGAAGATGGAATAAGTGACTATGATGAAATTGAGGGTACATATGGAAGTACCAGTGACCCAAACTTAATAGACACTGATGATGATGGTTTAACAGATTATGAAGAAATATTCATTTTCAATACTGACGTAAGATCAGAAGATACTGATGGTGATTTTATCACAGATTTTGCGGAAGTTTATGTGTTCATGACAAATCCGTTATCTATTGATACTGATAGTGATTGGCTATTTGATTATGAAGAGGTTTTAAGTAGAATCTATTTCTATGATTATACTGAAGATCAATGGTATTATTTTGATTATGAAGGTTCAGATCCTCTAAATCCAGATACAGATGGTGATGGCTTTAGTGATGCTTGGGAGGTTTTATGGTATTGGACAAATCCAAGTGATTACTTTAGTATCCCTATAGATTCGGATGGTGATACATTATATGATACTGATGAAATATACAAATATCTAACAAATCCTGATTTAATCGATACAGATGGTGATACTTTATCAGATGATGATGAGCTCTTCTTATATTTAACAGATCCAACAAATGCTGATACCGATGGAGATACAATGCGAGATGATTATGAGATTTATTATTCTCTAGATCCATTCAATGATGATAGCTATGATGATCCTGATAATGATGGTTTAATTAATAGATTAGAAGCTCAAGCTAATACTAATCCTCAAAAATCCGATACTGATAATGATTTAATACCTGATAATTACGAAGTAGGAATGGGTTTGAATCCATTAATTGATGATTCAGATGAGGATCCTGATTATGATAGTTTAACAAATTATGAAGAATATATAGTTGGAACAGATCCATTCCAAGCTGATACTGATCATGATGGTGTATTTGATGGTTTAGAAGTTAATACTTATGATACCAATCCATTAAATCCTGATAGTGATTATGATAATATTGATGATGGTGATGAAATATATATTTACGGAACCAATCCTACAAAACCTGATAGTGACTATGATGGTTTAAATGATTTTGATGAGTTATTTATATATTATACAGAACCATTGAACCCAGATTCCGATTCCGATGGCTTAAATGATTACCAAGAAGTGATTACATATTCTACAAATCCAGAAGAACCTGATAGCGATTTCGATGGCATTGATGATTATGACGAAGTTATGATCTATGGCACTAATCCTAATCTTCCAGATACGGATGGTGATGGTTTATCAGATTATGATGAATTATTTACCTTTAACACAAATCCAATTTTACCTGATATGGATTCTGATGGTCTGACAGATTATGATGAAATCTTCACTCATTTCACTAACCCTCAAGAGCCAGATAGTGATTTTGATGGGCTAAACGATTATGCTGAGCTCTATACCTATCTAACAAATCCAAATAGTGCAGATACAGATTCAGATGGTATTAATGATTGGGATGAAATTAATACCTATAATACAAATCCGAATCTAAGTGATAGTGACTCAGATGGATTAACTGATTATCAAGAGATTTTTGATTATTATACTAATCCTAATTTGACCGATTCCGATACCGATGGATTGTCAGATTATGATGAAATAATAACCTACTCAACAAATCCAAATGAGCAAGATACAGACGGAGATTCGCTAACAGATTATGAAGAGCTATTTACCTATAGTACTAATCCACTTTTATCGGATCCTGATGATGATGGCTTGAATGATTATGAAGAAGTCATAACTTACAATACTGATCCTTTTGATAATGATTCTGATGATGATTACTTTACTGATGGTTATGAAGTAGCTAATGGTTGGGATCCAAATGATCCATTAGATCCCGATAGTACATTAGATTTCGATTCTGATGGATTAACCAATCTTGAAGAAGGTGAACAAGGTACTGATCCTTATGATCCAGACACAGATGGTGACGGTTTGCTAGATGGGGACGAAGTTCATACCGATGGCACACTACCGATTAATCCTGATTCTGATCCCGATGGTTTGACGGATGGCGAGGAAATTTCAATTTATAACACTTACCCATCACTAGTAGACACGGATGGTGATTCTTTATCAGATTATGACGAAGTGTTTACTTACTTCACTGATCCAAATCTTACTGACAGTGATGGTGACGGATTGTCCGATGGTGATGAAATTAATATCCATTTAACTAATCCCAATTTAGCTGATAGTGATAGCGACGGTTTGAGTGATCTTGAGGAGGTAACCCTTGGTTTAGATAATTATCTAACTAATCCTAATGATAGTGATTCTGATAATGATAATCTTACTGATTCAGAGGAAATGATCTTAGGAACCAATCCTAATTCTACTGATAGTGATAGTGATGGATTAAATGATTATGAAGAAGCAAATATCGGTGACGATGGTTATATCACAGACCCACTAGATGCTGATACCGATGGTGATACCATAAGTGATTACGATGAAGTGATGGTTTACAATACTAATCCAACTTCAACTGATAGCGATGGCGATGGTTTGTCTGATTATGATGAATTATTTATTTATTTCACAGATCCCAACCTTATAGATACTGATGGCGACACAATTCTCGATAGTGAGGAAGTCATAGAAGGCTCTGATGGCTTTATCACAGATCCAAATAGCTCTGATACAGATAACGATGGACTCACAGATGATGAAGAAATTAACAATACCTTAACTGATCCTACTGATTCTGACACTGATAATGATAATCTTTCAGATTACGAAGAAATTAACACCACACACACTGATCCCACTGATCCTGATTCTGATGATGATGATTTGGATGATGGATTAGAATCATCTATAGGTACTGATCCAAATGATGCTGACTCTGATGATGATAATATTCCTGATGGAACTGAGTATAATGACATCGGTACTGATCCCTTATTACCTGATTCAGATGGTGACACTATTCCTGATGGTGAAGAAATTATTCTCGGTTTAGATGGATATATCACTGATCCGTTAGATGGTGACACTGATAGTGATGGTTTATCTGATCCTTATGAAATTAATGTTAGCAATACAGATCCAACTAGTAGTGATACAGATGATGATGGCCTGCCAGATGGGTGGGAAGTAACCTATGCCTTAAATCCCTTAATTGATGATTCAACAGATGATTTAGATAATGATGGTTTAACCAATCTTGATGAATATGAACATGGCACAAATCCCAATGATTCTGATACTGATAGTGATAGCCTTGATGATTTATGGGAAGTTAACTATGGTACTAATCCATTAATTGATGATAGTGATAATGATTATGATGGTGATGGCCTCACAAATTACCAAGAATATCAAATCGGAACCTTACCATTAGATGCTGATACTGATGATGATTTACTAAATGATGGTTATGAGTATAATGTCTCTCACACTAATCCTTTAGTTGCTGACACTGATAGTGATGGCATGCCTGATGGCTGGGAAGTTTCCAATGGCTTAAATCCACTTTTGAACGATGCTTATCAGGACCTTGATAATGATGGTTTAACTAATTTAGAAGAATATCAAGAGGGGACACTAGCAAATGACTCTGACACTGACAATGATACTATGCCTGATGGTTGGGAAGTTGATAATGATTTAGATCCACTTATTAATGATGCTCAAGAAGATCCAGATTTGGATGACTTAGTAAATGTAGATGAATTGAAATACAGCACTGATCCACAAGATGAAGACACAGATGATGACGGTTATAACGATGGTTTAGAGGTGCTTTATGGTTCTGATCCTAATGATTCAACTAGCATCCCAGATATACCAACCCTCAAGAACAAAGACTTAATAATTTATATTGGAACAATGGTTGGACTATTTACAATAATTACTATAATTGTTATCGTAACTAGATCAAAAGTTAAACGTTAATAGTAAGTCGAGAATTATTCTTGGCTTTCATTTTTCTTTTCTTTCTAATTATACCGGAATTAACCTAAAGCAAATTTTCTTTCTACAAATATTCCATATTAACAAATACTGATTTAAAAGTTGAAAAAATTACTAAACAAAGATCTAATCAATAATCAATTCTTAAAAAAAATTTCATGTGATAAGTAATGAAACCAGAGGATTCTATTCATCAGCTATTTCAGAAGATAGGTCAAACAGTTGCTAACTATTCGTTTCTAGGTAAAGGTGAGGCATCGAATGTCTATAAAGTAACAACTGATAAAGGGGTGTTTGCAGTAAAAACCGCTCTTTATCCTGAACGAAAGAAGAAAATCATAAATGAAGCCAACATCCGTTCTTTTTTCATTGAAAATGGTCTTGATTGTATCCCACCACCAATTTATTCGGATGAATCCATTTTTCCCTATGGTGCAGTAATCTATGACTTCGTTGAGGGCACGAAACCAAGTTCTTTCAGTAATGATAACATTAAGCAATTTGCTCGTATAATCAGTAAGATTCATCAAATCAACTATGAAGTAATCGAACATGGTTATACAAATATTGAGAAATTATTTACATTTTTTAAAGAAACAATAAATAAAATATCAACAAAATATACTCATCTAGTAAATACAAAAATTAAATCAGCATTTGAATTAGCTATACTTGAATTTGAGGATATGCTTCCAAAAGAATCAGATTATAATTCAATAGCTATTAACGCTCAATTACATGGTGATTTAAGCGACAATTTTGTGATTGATTCAAATGATAAAGTTTGGTTGCTCGATGGGGAAAATTCTGAATTTGGTGATATCGCTGATGAAATCTGTTGGTTTTTTTCTGTTACTGATATTTCAGAAGAACAAAGAGCTATCTTTGTTGAAGAATATCAAACTCAATTTCCAGTTACAAAAGGCATTAATTTTGAGAGATTATTTACACTTTATTTTGCTTCTAATATAGTGCTCAATATTTGTTGGGGAATTGATCAATTAGATATGAATATCAGACAGAAATTAGAACCAGAACGAAAATTGCGAGATTTAAAAATTTCTGCTAATGAATGGGGTATAGTGTTGTCTAAAAAGGCTTATTCTTTGATTAATGATGGAATAAACCAATTGATAAGTAATCTTCAAAATGAATGATATTGTTTGTTTAAAAATAAGATTTTCACTCTATATGCTTAAGCTTTGTATAGATAATATTAGTGTAACAATTGTAAAAACTACGTAAGTTATAATTAGCAATATAACCCCTAATAATGCAAAATTTCTTTTTTTGATTGACCTTTCATCAGTATTAGTGATAGGCGTTTTATAATTAGCAATCAAAAATCTGATTAGATTAGCTTTAAAATTAAAAGCTTTCAATTTTTTATCATAAAAAATCTCCCCTAGATTAAATCGAGTATTATCCTCCATTAGTAAAGTCAAATAGATAATAATTCTTCCATTTCTATAACCATTAGCTTTGCCAAATTCAAATTCGATTATTTTAGAAATGGGGATATTTTTCACTATTCTATTATAATAAGATGATTTTTCTGAGTAGATGATACTTATTTGATAATCTGTAAATTCTATTGCCATCCATTTCTTTGAATATCCTTGAAAAGATTTGGCGTAGAATATTGATAGTGTAATAAAACAACACATTGAAATGCAAACAAAAGCTATAGCTTTGTAGCTTGGTATTTCTACAGCAAGTGTAAAAAATGATAAAAATAATGCTAAAACAGAAGCAAAGGTTGCTAATATAAATAACATACCGATTATACTTTTATAAAGACTATAAGCATAGTAATCCTCTTTTTTCAGAATATATCCTACTTTTGCTTCTTTATTTAAAAAATAATCAAAATTTGCATTGCTTTTGATAAATTGATATATTACTTTTTCAGGTAATTCGTCTAATCTAAGGTAATTATATTTTTTCATTTCAAATAGCTCATTTGAACTATTGAATTTATCATATGATATACTCATATTTGAAGGAATTAACTCAATTTTGTGTTGACTATTGTTATGCTGTTGTTTTTGGTCAATTAATTCAACTGAACAAACTGGGCATATAGGATCTTCTTTTAACCAATCTAAATAATGCTCTTCATGAAAAATAGCCATACAATAGGGGCATTGAGTGATTTTTTGTCCCTCTCGAATTTCTAGTTTGCAAATTGCACACTTCATATGCTATTTTTTACTCCTATTTCCAGTGTTTTTCAGCTAATTATCTTTAGCTCTATTTCTATTTAAACAATTTTAAAATTAAATTTAATTGTAAAAAAATTAAAAAGAGAAAATGATTTCTCACTTTCTTCTTCTATAAAGACCGATGACTGCTGCTACAGCTATAATTGGTATTATATAAGGAACAGGGCTTTCTTCCGTTGTTGATAATTTTACTATAAAACTGTAAAATGAACCTGAGTTATCATCTATCGCAAAATTGGCATTAATTGAATCATCGGTAGCATTAATATAGAATTCGATTGTTTGATTGGCCAAAAATGGCCCAATTTCAACTTGATATGTATCACCAATTAATAGTGTAAAATCCTTAGTTAACCATGGATTGCCATCTACCCTGTAGTAGATTGTTACTTTATCAACACTGCTGTAATCATCTACTACTGTACAATTAACAATAATTGTTTCTGTATCGTATGGTATAATTGGTAAAAATGCCACATCATAAATTGTAGGTCCTTCAATGTCATTCAAACCAACTGTGAAATTGTAATAATCCCCACCATTATTATCAGTGGCAGTATTGGAATTTTCAGAAGCATCAACAGCAATAACATAATATTCAACAAAAGCATTTGGAGCGAATAAGCCAAAATCATATTCATATGTTGCAGTAGATGCGACTTGAATCATTGCAACACTATACCAATTCCCGCTATAAATCCGATAATAGAGTGTAACTGATGCAATTCCTGAAGCATCTGTAGCAGAGCAATTGAATAATATTGAATCGGTATTCACAGGATTTGCTGGATAATGACCAACATCACTAATCTCTGGAGGTAGAATGTCTAATTCAGCGAAACTACTAACATTTGTTACTACAAGTAATAACATGCTAGATAAAATAGTAGTTATTATAATTTTTTTAATCGTATTATTTAATTTTGAAGTCAATAATTTACCCCTCAATAAATAATAGTTTAATTTTATTAGCTATTAATTTAAAAAGGTGTTTTAATACTCAAAATAATTTTTCCAGTGAATGATTTTAGACTAATCTATAATTAAAAAACCTTTTAAACGACAAAAAGTCATAGTTATTTTGGAATTTCTAATCTGTTCTTAAAGCTTGATCAGATTGGGGGAATATTGTAAAAAGGTGTTAAAATTGAGGAAGAATGCTTTTGTTAAGATTTTAGTTTTATCAATCATTATTTTTTGTCCTTTAGCAATGGTGCCATCACAGGTTGATGGCTCATCTGAATTTTTCTTTACTTTAGTAGCAAAAACTAATGGTGGTGGAGTTAGACCGGATTATTTGAATCTTCTAAAACAACATCTAGCACGTATAAGTATTAATCTCAATATACAAATTTTAGAATGGCCGGTCTTTTTGAATGAATTGTTGGTTTCTCATGATTTTGATATCATGTATATCGCTATTGGTCCAATAAGTGATGATCCTGACATGCTTCATGTATTCGGAGAAGGACCATACAATGCTTTTTGTTATGAGCAATCATTAGATTGGAATGATACGCTTGGTCAAGGAATGAATCAATGGTATCTTGAGCAAGGACGATTAATTATGCCACCTGATTCTCAAGAACGAGTTGAACATTATTGGGCTTGGGAGCAATATTTAATGGACGAAATTTTGCCAATGGTTCCTGGTTTTTGTTCTAGTGCCTATCAAGCTACTTGGTCTAATTTGAAAGGTTTTGATAAAAATAATGGCTTAATAACCTCTTGGGGTAAACTAAGTTGGGATGGATTGCATGCCGGTCAAACAAGCACTTTAGAACTTGTTTTACCTGGTGGTGATTATATCAATTTAAATCCTTTATCAACAACTGATGCAGCATCATCGAGTATTATTGGTGCTACAGTTGACTCCTTAATTGAATTTGATAATGATAGAAATTCTTATCCTCATTTAGCGCGAGAAATTGAAATGATCAATGATACACATGTTCGTATTCATCTTCGAAATGGGATTAAATGGCAAACAGATCCAGAAGGGTTCTTTACAAATGAATATCTTGATGTTGATGATGTTTATTTCACTTACTATTCTTGGAAACATCTTTCACCCAATGGTTTTATGTTTGATTTCATTGAAGATATGAAAAAAGTTGACCAATATACTCTGGATCTTTACATTGATGGTGAACCATCAACGCCAGAAAATGATTTGTTCGCACCATTTTTAGGGTATTTAGGAATAGGTATTTTACCAGAGCACTACTTAAACCAAACCCAATTACCGGATGGTGTTACCCCAGACATAACTCATAATTCTTGGTTATATTATTCAAGACATTGTTTTGGAACAGGGATATTTGAATTTGATGACCATATAGAAGGTGTTGAAACAACCCTCGAGCTGTTTGATGATTGTTGGATTCTTGATTCAAATGTTGATAAAACAGGAATGAATTTTGATGAGCGATTCGGTGATTTCTCAGGTGGTTTAACGAAATTAAAATATCGCGAATTCCCAAATCAAGTAACTCAATATATGGAATTTCTTGCTGGACATATTGATTACAGTGGTTTAACTGAGGATCAGGAAGTTGATATTCATAATAATCCTGACTTCAATATCTGGTCCATTCCTGCTAACGTTTTTGGTTTCTTTGGATTTAATCTGGCTGAAAGTAGAACGATTATTGGAAATAGAGAACCTTGTGAAAATGATACAACAATCAGTAAAGGATTGGCGATACGAAAAGCAATTGCTTATGCGATGAATCGTGACGAAATAAATGAGATAGTTCATAAGGGAAGTTTTACTGTTTGGCATTACCCAATGTATCCTTTTATGGGTGTATGGCTTAATCCGAACATCATTCGCTATGATCATAATCTTGATATGGCCAAATATTACCTGAACCTTGCTGGATATGATATTGGTTATACTGGTATGCAAACAAAGCACTTTACAGCCGAATTTTCAGTGATCAATATCTTCATATGTGCTTCCATATTATTCCTAACAAATAAAATTAGAAAGCTAACTAGATTGTTAGCTTGATTTTATGAAATCATAATATTTGCGAATAAACTCATCCCAGCTTTCTAATTTTTCTAACATCTTATCATTTTGATCTGTTATTTTGGCAGCTAACTTTGTCAATCCATGAGACTCCGCGAGCTCACATGCTTCCCGTAGTAATCTTCGAGCGTTTGAGATATTAATATCCACTCTCGAGTGTTGTGCTAATAACCACAAAGTAATGATGCGAATATGATAAGCTTCAACCCTTAAGGTATAGGAATTCTGCCTTTGAGCAATATCTAACAATCTATCTGTATGTGTCTTTAAATCTGATAATACTTCTTCATCACCTGAGATACTAAATTCATCGAGTAATAATTCACATAAATTAACTAACGCTACAAGGATGGTATTATAATCAACAATAGGATGTGAAACAATATCTTCTAAAATATCAATCGCTTGAACCCAATATTTTGGTCGTCCTTTTGTTTTTAAGACTAGTGCTTTTGAAAGGAGGTAATTTTGCTTAACAATTTTACTATCAGTGGTTGTGGTTAATCTCTCTAACATTGATAAATAGTCATTTACATCATCCATTGATTCTTGCTCTATTAGATAAGTGATTAAATCTCGTGTCGAGAGTGCAATATCTTGTTTATTACCCATAGCTAGTCTTAAATCCAAACTTGTTTGTAAATGATGAAATGCCTTCTCCATCTCCCCTTTTTCATAATTAATTTTAGATAAGATAAAATGAGACCACCCCATACCATATTTAAAACCAAATTTCCCAAAATAAGCTAAGGCTTTCTTGCCATATTTAACAGCTATATCCAACTCGCCTTTGTGAAAATAAATATTCGCAAGCCCAACATTAGAAAAACCTACAAGGGTCTGTTCCGTTTTTTCTCCAAACTTCTCAAGGATTTTCAAATATTGATCCTTAGCTATATCTTGATTGCCTGTTCGACTGTTCAAATTTGCTTGTATAAATAAAATTAACACATTTTCTTTTTGATCACCAAATACGGCTTTTATTTTTTCAAGCCCTTCTTCCATTATTTTTAAACCATTTTCAATATCACCCTCTCGCCAATAACTATCACCAATAGCTGAAATGTCATGAGGTGATTGATCAACAAATGTTGCTTTTATTTCAAAACATTCTCTTGATTTCTTATATTCACCTTTTTCAGCATATAGCACTCCTAGGTTATGATAAGAACCAGCAGCAGCTAAATCTCTTTTCTCAGCAAAGTATTCAGCTGCTTGTTTGATTAGTGGTATACCTATATCATAATTACCTATACATCCATGAGTCATACCTAATCTATGTAATGAATGATGTTTAGTATCACTAAGTGAATGTTTTTCAGCAAAAGCAATCGCTTCATTGAAATATTCAATTGCTTTATTAAATTCATTCAACCAAACAGTGATATTTCCTTTCCAAAATAATAATTCGCCTTGACTTTCAATAAAACTGGGAGTTGTGAGATTATGTTTTTGGATTATTTTCTCTCCTTCCTCAACTATTTTTAATGCCTCTTCTTTTTTACCTTCTAAAAAAGTAACTCCAACTTTATACACAATATTTGATAAAACATTCTCCCAATCACTTTTTTTGGATGAAACTTGTATTTCTTGGTCAAATTGGTCATACAATTCTTGATACCGCTTGAACCATGCCATAATAGAAATCTTGTAATCCATTACTTTCTTTTTCAAGGTTGAATTTAAATTACCCTCTTTCTCAATTTCTAAGAGAAGATCTAAACATTCTTTTCTTTTGAAAGACTTAAATAATTCAGTTGCTTTTTCTAATTTCTGCTCCATTCTTCCCCATACTCATTATAATTTGTTAAAGGTTAGAATTATCTTTATTTTATAATTACAAATTCCAACTATTGTAACTATATTATATAAACTAATTAAAAATAAATCTTATTGACAAAAATAATGATTTATCCAATGGTTATATTTTTTCTACTCTTATACCGTACGTAAGCGATAGTTATAAATCAGTAAAGAACAAATTAAAGTGCATGACCAAACAAAAAAACTATCATACAAGAAAATTTTCAACCAATCGAATGATTCTCTCTGATTACAATAAAGTAGCATTTGGTTTTCCTGAAGTACATGGATTAATGGAAGTTGATGTTACAGAATCTTTAGCTAAAATCGATGAAATTAAAGAAAAACAAGAATATCATGTTTCAATGACTGCTTGGGTAGCTAAATGTTTAGCTCAGACGGTTATGGAAAACAAGGAATTAAACACCTACCGTTGGGGTCGAAAGTTAATCGTTTTTGATGAAGTAGATATTAGTGTTATCATTGAAGTTACCGCTGAAAATGGAAAAAAGATACCTTACAATCATGTTCTTAGAAATGTTGAAACAAAAAGCGTTCGTCAATTAACAGATGAAATTCGATCATATCAAGATAAAGTTATAACTGAACGGGAACAGCTCACAAGAGGAACAACATTTTTTACTGATTTATATATGCTAATTCCTAAAACAATCAGGCAATTTGCTATCAAACGTATGTTAAAAAATCCTTTTCGATATAAAAAATTGAATGGTACTGTTGGTCTTACATCTATGGGGATGTTCATCAAAGGGCAAGGTGGTTGGCTTGTACCTTTTAGAGATAAAACATTGAATGTTTCTTTAGGTGGTATTAAAGAAAATGCTGTGGAAGAAAATGGTAAAATAGTCAAACGAAAACTTCTCTGTACAACTTTTCTAGTGGATCATGATATTATTGATGGTGCACCAGGAGCTCGATTCATCTCTCGGGTATCAGATCTTATGGGTGGTACCTACTATCTTGATGATCTTGATAAAGTTTAGAGTGTTATTTCACACATTTTACTGAAATTCCACTCGTTCACAATTAAAAAAACATTTAGCTATCAAAATATCGTAAAGCTAAACTTAATTGAGATGATGGTTCATATTCATTTCCTTCGTCGCTATTTCTTCTATTTGGTTTAATTTTCATTAAAAATGGTTGTAGAGCTAAATAAATAATAACAAATACTTGAGCTATTAAAAATAACCAAAATGGCCATTTAAAGTTGAAGAAGAGTGGTGATGGTCTATCGAATTGTGAGGTAAAACCTCCTTTAATCTGAAAGTAAAAAACTAATAAAAGTGAACAACAAATCATCGCAAAAAGTGATCCAAGAATAATAATGATATTTTTGTATTTTAATGTCATATCAAAAACTGCTTTTCTTTTATCAGATTCAGTATTATTTTTCAATAATAATAGGATTATTTCAACAAGTAAACCAAATCCAATAAAAGCTATTGATAGATAGGCAAAGAGTGGAATGTATGGATTATAATTTCCCAAATCATCACCAACACCAGTTAAGGCTATTTGTGGATTTTCAAATAAATATTCGATCCAATGACCATTAAGTGTAATTTCACTTATCGAAATACTTTTCTGAGAAGCAATTATGTTACACCAGAGAAATGGGATCGTAAAACATAAAAAGATTCCAAGGAAAAGTGATTCTTTAATCAATATCATTTTATTTTTTTCATTATCTTTAAGAATAATTGAAATCACAACATAAATTGCATAAAGTGGTAAAGTAATCAAAAGAACAAAGAGCAGAATCGCTTGAATAATCCCTGATATCTTTGCACCACTCTTATTATCTAATGGATCTGAGTTCCAGAGATAAATTTCTACTCCATCAGAAATACCATCACCATCTGTATCGGGATTTATTGGATCTGTTTTATAAATGAAAAATTCTAAACCATCATCAAGAAAATCGCTATCAGAATCATCATTATTAGTATCCAATCCCAATGATTCTTCCATGAAGTCCAGAACCATATCACGATCTTCATCTGATGAAGCGATATACAATTTTGCATTTCCTATCAAATAAGCAATCTCATCATAAAAGATAATGTTTTGAAAATAGAAATAATTCTTTTCAAAAGGATGATAGATCTCGAGATTTTCATTGTAATAAGGGACATTATATTGAATTGGGAAGTAATTAATTGTTTTATTTAATGACAACTGCCATTGTGCATTGATTTGATATATGTGACTTATAGGCAGTTCACCAAAAATGCTATACCAATTATTATATGTTATTTTACTATCTAAATCATAATCTCCTATCTCTGAGAAGATCAATTGATCATTTTTTTGATAGTGATAAGATAATATACCATTAACAGTATTTGAAGAGAGAATTGTAATATTTGAGGTATTACTAATATCATAAATAAAAAACTCTGAGAGAGTTTGAGTATAATTTATTGCTAATACTTTTAAATCAGAAATTAGAAAAAGGCTTTTGCTAGTTAAAGTTATGATTCTCGTGATATTTAATAAATCAGTTTTATTTAGAAAATGGAATTTATCTGAAGTACTGCTAGTTAGAACGATAAGATTACTGTTACTTTCAATTATGTCTTGATAAGGCCAATAAATTTGATTATCGTAATAATCAAATGAACTAATTAATGTAATATTTAATGGATTCGTAAGATTAAGGATTTGAAGTTCATCCTTACTGGTTGTCAAATTTTCACATGAAAGATAACCTATCTTATCTTGAACATCTAAACCATGTAGGCGTTCAAAGTCAAAATAAGAAGAAATAAGCGATGGTTTATTTAAAATTGTTATATTAAAAAAGTAAATGATGCTATCATTATAACAATAAAGGATATTATCTGAGATAGCAAACATATCGAAATAAAAATCATAATTGTTTATTGTGCTTATTTCTTGAGGAAATAATGGTTCAGAAAGATTTACTATAACTAATCCATTATAACCACAAGCTAAATATGCAATTGACTCAACAAACTCACTTTTCAATATGGATGAGTCATTCCAATATTTAGTATAAAGTAAATCATCTGAAGCAAGTTGATCAGTTTTACTCAGGGCAACATCATCTTCATGATTATCTTTAATTGTTAAATTATTATTTTTCAGAAAAAAACCACTTATCAATCCCAAAATAGCTATTATAAGTATAATTTTGATTATTTTCCCTTTCATAAATCTCATAACCTATCCTTCAATAAATAATAATTTAAAAGATTATAAAATATTCTTTCTTAATCATTTTTATAAAAAACTTAAATGCAAGCTTGATTTATTATGATTAATTTTGCTAATTACATTAATTCACTAAATAATTAATGTAGAAAAAAAAAGAATAATAGCTAAGCTATTTTCTTCTTCAAAGCTACGATAATGATAATGGTTATCGGGATTAACCCAAGAAAAGCAAAAAAACCATAAACAGCATTTGTTGTTGGTTTGCTTATTATGAAGCTGTAATATTGTCCATTATTATCTTCTATAGCATCATTTGGGATAGGCGCATTATCAGTTGCTTTAATATAATATTCTACTAGATCTTTAGCATTTAATGAGCTGATTAAAGAAGCTTGATAATTATTGGGTATTGTTGATGTCATTACTCTTGTTATCCAAGTTCCATTGTTCACCCGATAATAAAGTATAACTGCTTGTATACCACTTTCATCAGTTACTGTACAACTTATAATTATACTATCTTCAGTTGTTGGGTTACTAGGGTTATGATTAACATTATCAATTAATGGATTTGATACATCACCTACAAGTAGGGATAAAATAAAATAATTGCCAAAATTATCGTTGATAGCATAATTTCCAGCATTATCAGTTGATGTAATATAATATTCAATAATTGATGGATAATTGAAACGACCAATGTTCATTTCATAAGTTGTTGTTCCTGTGATTAAAGTCATATTTAATTGCAACCATTCCCCATTGTTTACACGATAGTGGAGTGTTACAAATTCAACACCACTTAGATCATCATATACACTACAAGAAATGGTAATAGAATTTGTTGATGTGGGGTTTTCAGGTGAGTGTGTGATATTTGTTATATTTGGTTTAAGAAGATCTTCTACTCCGATGGTTTTTGTAATAAATGCATCATCACTTCCATTCAGAGTGTCATCATAAGCATTTTTCATGGGAAAATTATTAGATTTTGTAGACCCAATCACCCAGCAGCTAATATCATTTCCTATCGCAATTCCACATCCATTATCACCATCACTTCCACCAATATAGGTGCCCCAGAGAAAAGATCCACCAGACGAAAATTTGGTGATAAATGCATCATAACCACCATTAAAAGTATCATCAATAGCATACTTTGTAGGAAAATTGGTTGAGGAAGTTGTTCCAGTTATATAGCAACTATCATCAACATTACAAATTGCAATATCATTAGCTGAATCTGCATTATTACCACCAAGATAGGTGCTCCAAAGTAGAGATCCATTTTCATTGAATTTTGAAATAAAAGCTTCATGATAGTTATAGGTGCTATCATAAGCATTCAAAGTAGGGAAATTAGACGACCAAGTCCAACCTGACACATAACAGCTTCCATCATTTGTTATAGCAATGCTTTCGCCTTCATCTTCATAACTACCTCCTAAAAAAGTACTCCAAAAAAGTGATCCATTAGCAAAAAATTTCGATACAAAAACATCGTATGTTGTACTATCTCCATTTTTAGTATAATCATAAGCATTTTTAGTTGGAAAATCAGTTGAGTATGTAAAACCTGTTAAACAAAAGTTACCATCATCCCCAACCACAATGCTATTTCCATAATCAGCATCTTCACCACCGAAATATGTACTCCAGAGGAGAGAACCATTTGAGCTAAATTTTGAAATAAAAACATCACAAAAATCATAAGAATCATCATAGGCATCTAATGTAGGGAAATTGGTTGACCATGTTCTACCAATTATATAACAGCTACCATTTTCTGCTAAAGCAATACATTCACCTGAATCATCATAAATACCTCCTAAATAAGTGCTCCAAAGAAGAGAACCACTAGCATTAAATTTGGCAACAAAAGCATCATCATTACCATTATTAGTACTTTGATAAGCATTCAGAATTGGAAAATCACCTGATTGAGTTACACCTGTTATGTAACAACTTCCGTCTTCTGCAACAGCAATCCCTTTCCCAGATTCACTTTCATTTCCTCCAAAATAGGTGCTCCAAAGTAAGCTGCCATTTGCAGCGAATTTTGAAATAAAAACATCACCTCCATAATGATACTCAACTC
>JAEORJ010000122.1 GCA_016840945.1 Candidatus Gerdarchaeota archaeon | reverse complement strand
TTTGAAGTTGTCTTTTTCATGGTTGTTTTTGGTTTAGAAACCGGTTTTCGTTGTTTAGTCTTCAAGCTTACTTTTGCTTTCTTTGGAGAACTCTTTGGTTTAGTTGTTTTTACTTCAGCTACTGTAGGTTTTTTAGCAGGCACAGATCTAGGTGGTTTTGATACTGCTGGTTTTTTTGTAGTTGGTACAATCGGAGATTTTGGTTTTGTCATTGGTTTTTTAGATATATAACTAGTTGGTGTAATTGTAGCTTTTCTAGTTGTTGCTAAAGGTTTAGGAGGTGGTTTTTTAGCTTGTTCAAGTTTTCTTAAACGTTCTTGTCTAATTCTTTCCATTTCACGTTCTTTCTTAAATTTCTCTTTTTGAACTTTAGCAACTTGAACTTGTTTTGCCTTCAACCTGGCTTTTTCCTTAGCCATAGCTACTTTTCTTCTCTGGCGAGAATCTTGTTGTAATCTTCTTGCTAATGCACTTTTAGTGGTGTCTGATCCTTTAATTGGTTTAGCAGCTTTAGTTGAAAATAAATTGGTTAGGGAAGTATCTGGTCTTCCAAGTATTTCTGTAAAAGATTTTCTAGGTCTGCCACTTATTAGCGCTAAGCTACTAATAACATTAGCAATATTGCCATGATTTTGTTCAAATAAATATAACATAAAAGTAGCAGCTGAAATTGGTGGCGCGATTCTAGCCGTTCCCCAAAGCATGATAAGAAGTGCTAAGATATCCTCTTCAGTTACCTCTAAATCTCTAAATTCAGGTTTTAACCAAATCATTAACGATTTTAAAGATTCATAGATTTTCCCAGGTGGACCACCTGTATCAGGATTGTGGTTGTAATATTTAGCAAAAAGACCACCTGTAGCTTCTATACTTGGATCTCCTTGAAACTTAGCAAACATCCCAAAATTAACAGCTCTTTTGCGGTGCTCGAAAATAGTATTTCCTTTTACTTCAGGAATAGGTATTCCTTCATGTAATAATTTAACTGCTTTAAGTGCAAGAGCTTGTATGAGAATAATAATAGCAATACGAATATTTTGATCAAATTGAGCATCGAAAAACCGAAATTCTATAGTACCATATGTAGTAAAAGGATATGCATCGACATAACGATCATCAGGAATTTCTTTTCTTACATATCTTGAAAAATCTTGTTGTGTAAAAGAAGCTGAAACATAAGGCAAATATTCAGGTATATTTGGTCCTAATTGACCTGAATTTTCCTTTAAACGATAACTTCTAACACAATCTGGTGCTAAAATTAATGTTCTACCATCCTCTCCTTTCTTTAAAATAATTCTGCCTGATGGCTTGCTATCAAGGAAAGGAGATGTATTTGATAGTGCTATTAAATGAGGAATATAAGCTCTAATCATATTATAGGCTGCTTTCTTCTCTTTTTCATTTTTGAATCCACCAATATGGTGATGTTCACCACAAGTAACGCCCGCACGATATTCAGTTTGATAAGGATTGAAACCAAGCGGTTGAATATTATAGCCTTTTGTTATAGAATTTGTTGCTGCTATATATAATGTATTAACCCACCAGTCTAACTCCTCTAAGTATTCACATGGTGGAGTTACTAACTCTAATAACCAAGTTATTTGAGAGATATTTGGATCGGGGCCAAAAATATTGATTTCAGCTACTTGCCCATTAAATTGATAATGGAGTTGAACGTAACGAATAATTTTACCATGTCTTTCAACATCTTTTCTAGTAACTCTCTTGATCTTGTTTCTGATGTATTCGGGAACATTAGTTGTTGAACTTGTTAATGATTTAAAGAAATCTAGTGCTCCATTGAACATTTGATCCCAAACAGCAACTAGCTCTTTGCCATCTTCTAGAATATCACCCCGGCGATCAGTTATAAAATTCTCAATCTCAATACCATGTGTAAAGGGTAATTTTCTCAGCTTTTGAGACGAGTTTGTAGTACTCTTTGATTGGGGATCGATATTACTCATTTAAACGCTTCAAACCTTTACATTTTATTTTGGTTTTTGATGTAATAAATAATCAAACAAATATTGTTGAGTGAATGGGAATGATTCCTCTCTTTCCTCTAGAATCTTAGTGATTTGTGAGGCATAATCCATTAATTTGGTTATTTCAGAGACTTTGATCTTATTAGTATCTTTTAATTGAATAACGAAACTTCTTCTAAGATCTATAATATCAGCAAAAATATTGAGTATAAAGAGTTCCTCATAGACATTAACACCCGAAGGATCAAATAATGAATCATTATTGAAATAAACACCTGAGATAGAGCACAAATCTGATACTACATTTGAAAGCTGTTCATAATCTTTACAATTTAATATCTTGTCGAAATCTTTCCAAGTTACTTTAGCATTATTTACGCCCTCTCTTTGAAGAACTTTTGTTGGCCAATAAATCTTAAGCATTCGAAGAGCATTAATTCCAAGCACATGTCTTATATCATTAAACGTAATGCCTAAATCCTTGGCTTTATGTGAAAATAGAAATGTCAAATGATCACTTGCTTGTGGAACACTGAAGTAATTGTGGTCAGTACCAAACATAGCGGAGTATTGCCAATTTTCTACCAAATTAACACAATTACGGTAGAAAATAATACAATCGTCACCCCTCATACCTGAGGTTTCAGTTTTGATATTTGGGTCACTTAAAATCTCAAACATACCAGGTTTTTGATAATCGAAACCAAAATGACCTAGTATAACAGTAAAGTCTTCGTTTTTAGCTCTTTTTCGCACTTCCATAACAACTTGATGAATATCTTCAGCGGTGCGATAATTTTGGCAATCAAAGATAACTGGTAGTTTATTATCAACTGCTTGATGAACGATATTTATAACGTTTTCAGAAACTATGTCTTCAATCCATTCTTCAGAAATTGGATGTAATTTTAATCCTCTAGCACCATAATCCACACAACGTTTTATTTCATCAACTGCCAATTCACCATCATGTGGATCAACTCTACAAAAGGGGACCAATCTGGATCCATACTCGAGAGTTTGTGCTCTTGTTAAAATATAATTATTTGATTTTACAAAATGAGGAGTTGTGTCCCCTGAAAGTACGCCATGAAGAGGAAAAGTCACAATTTTATCTGCCATCCATCCAATATTTTGTGTGGTTCTTTTCTCTTTGAATATTATTTCTTGTAAATTTGTTGCAGGTCGACTAAAATCCTTAGCATTAGAAGTAGGTGCATAA
Source organism: Candidatus Gerdarchaeota archaeon (assembly GCA_016840945.1). The sequence continues at coordinate 10,068 of JAEORJ010000122.1, read as the reverse complement.
GCATAATCTTCAGGATAATCATTCATTCGTTTATGCAAATCATATTTTAATTTTTCATAAAAATCCAAATGATCTTTAGGTCTAATAATTCTATAATCCTTGCCTTTGCCTTTTACTACTTCTTCTTTTCCAAGATGAGTATGTGTATCTACTATGTTTACTTTTAATGCACTGCCTTTAGGATTTTCAGGGTCATATAGTATAATCATTTTTTTTACTCTCTTTTTTGCTGTTTATTCTTCCTTAACTGTAATAAGCTTTTCAGTTAAATAAAGACTAATTTACATACAATTACATAGATTTACAACCCAATCTAAAAACCCTTCCATATATACATTCCGATTAGACTCTAAAAAGCTATATCTGTTCCTAAATCAATTTTTTTAGCCTTCAAATAAATATGGTTTGCTAATACTAGATCTTGAATTGCATTTCCTACAGATTTGTATAAAGTGATATCATCAGATTGTGTTCTAATTTTTTTATTTGTAAGTAAAACCTCTCCTAATTCAGCAATTATATGATCCTTTTTTATTATTCCTTCTTTCATTGGGATAATTATGTCTCCAGCTTCTAAAAGGCAGCTCTCTTTATGATCAACAATAATTTTTGATTTAGCAATAGTTTCCGATGGAATCTCTCTTACCTGAGGTTTATAAGATCCAATAGCATTTATATGAACCCCGTTGCTGATATTTTCATCATTGAAAACTGGTTTGAGTGAATTTGTAGCAGTACAAATAATATCTGCTTCAAGTAACTTTGTTTCTTTTTGAGATGATTCAATGTTGATAGCTAATCTATCTTCCATTTCCTTAGTGAATTTTTGTGCTTGTTTATCATTAGGATCATAAACATAAACACATTCAAGATTTCTTACACAATTAATCGCTTCTAATTGTGTTTTTCCTTGTTCGCCTGCTCCAAAAATGGCAGCTATTTTTGCATTCTTATTAGCTAATAATTCAGTAGCCAAACCTGAACCTGCACCTGTTCTTAATGCTGTTAATAAGCTACCATCCATTAGTACTAAAGGTTGTCCCGTTTTCCCATCAAATATAAGCATTAGTGCATGTATAACTGGTAACCCTAATGATGGATTATTATTGTATAGAGTGATTAATTTCAATCCGATCTTTTTTTCTATAGGAGAAAAACTTGGCATTACTAAAGCTGTACCATTATTTTCTGTTATATCTAAATGAATTCTTTCTGGAACTATACCTTCTCCTTTTGTAATTTGAGTAAAAGCACTTCTCATAATCTTAATTGCTTCTTTCATTGGCATAATTTTGCTAATGTCTTGGGTTGATAAGATTTTCAAATCCTTACATGTCATTCATATCACTATCATTAACCAATTCTAATTATCTAATTATAAATCCATTACAAAGAGGATCTGTTGGGTCAATAAAGAAATCATTCTTCCCTGTAATGTGAGCTGTGCCTTCAACTCGAGGTATAACAGCTTTATATGGACCAAATTTCGTTAATTCTACAATGCTTCCGATGTATTTGCTACCTATAATACTTTCAATGATTAATTGATCATTTAGGCTAATTTCACCTTTTTCAAAATGTAAAGCCATTCTAGCACTAACACCTGTCCCAGTTGGACAACGATCAACTTCCCCATTAGCAAAAATACAAACATTCCTACTATTTGCCTCACAAGATTTTGGTTCCCCAATAAAAATCGTGCCATAGAGAAAGTTCAAATCACTTTCAAAAGGGTGCTGTAAAGGATATTTTTGCATAATTGCTTGTTTGATAATCATACCTTTCTCTATCAATCCTTTGGCATTCTCTTTAGCTAATGAGATACCAATCTCTTCAGCTTGAACAAATGCATAATAAGCCCCTCCAAAAGCAATATCAAATTTAATAGTACCTAATTGAGGTATTTCTATTTCTTCATTTGTTAATACTGCAAATGAGGGGACATTATGAAAATAAACGCTTTCAATTTTATCATCAGCAATATTTGCATATGAAGTTACTAACCCTGCCGGTGTATCAATCTTTATTGTGGTAATTGGGCTTTCTTTTGGTATTAAGCTTGTTTCTAGCACTACTTTTGTTAAAGCTAAAATCGCATGCCCACACATTGTACTAAATCCTTCATTATGGATAAATAATACCCCGAAATTTGCATCCTTAGAAATAGGTGGGGTAATAATACAACCGTACATGTCAGCGTGCCCTCTAGGTTCCCACATTATTGCAGTTCGTAAATGGTCATACTTTTCCATAGCTTCTCTTCTATTATCTAGAATTGATTTGCCTTGTAACTTAGGAAAACCTGATAAAATAATTCGCAAAGGTTCACCAGCAGAATGGGCATCAATAGTTGATATTTTTAACCAATTTCTAGGTGGTTGCCAATTTACTAATTCTGCTAAACTATCATATGAAATTTTCATAATATCACAACTTAATACAGATAATCCTAATTTAAATTAAAAAATAAAAGTACCCCCTGAAAGAGGGTAAAAAATATTAATTTATCGATTATCCAAAAAATGATTTAGCTAAATCCCACAACTCTTTAGGAACAACTTTTCGTTCAGCTACCGCTTTATCAATTGGCACATCAGTAATCTTGGTTCCTTGAAGGCTGACCATTTGCCCAAATTTCTTTTCATGAATTAGTTCAGCTGCTTTTGCACCATAACGTAATCCTAAAAATCTATCATAAGCACTTGGAGGTCCTCCTCGTTGAATGTGCCCAAGGGTTACAGCTCGTACAGGTAAATTGGTACGTTTAGTAATTTCCTCAGCTAAGAAATCACCTACTTTTAAATCAGCTAAAATTATATTACCAAATGAATCCTTCCCAGCTTGTTCAATTTTTTCCTTCATTTCATTGAAAAGCACTCCTTCAGCTACTACAACTATACTATATGTGCGGTCATTAGCATGTCTTTTATTCAATAATTCACATAGTTCATCAATTGAGTATTCAAATTCTGGAATGATTATTGCATTTGCGTTTCCAGCCATTCCCGCTTCTAAAGCAATCCAACCTGAATGTCTACCCATCAATTCTAAGACAAAGACTCTGTGATGTGATTTTGCAGTTGTTCTTAAGCGATCAATAGCCTCCATAGCTATATTTATTGATGTATCAAAACCAAAAGTTTGATCAGTCGCTTCAAGATCATTATCAATAGTTTTAGGTACACCTACTACATTGGCATCTTTTTCATTTAGAATTTTAGCTACTCCTAAAGTATCATCGCCCCCACAAGCAGCAAATGCATGAATCTTTAGATCTTTTAAAGTGTTCAGAATTTTTTCGAACCCATTCTCTATTTTTCGAGGATTTGTACGAGAGGATCCAAGAATTGTTCCTCCTTCTTGCACAATTTCCTTTACTACATTAAGTGTTAATGGAATGGTTTCACCATCAATCAATCCTTTCCAGCCATCAAGAAATCCAATAACTTCATACCCATTCTTTATCGCTGTTCTTGTATAACCAGCTATAACAGGATTTAATCCTGGTGCATCTCCACCACTTGTTAGAATACCGATTTTTTTTGTCATATTAACACCAAAATATTACTATTTCACTATTAGAAGAAAAACTAAGTCACTTATTAACTCTTTCTCAAAGTAATTTGGTTAAAGAAAAATAAATAATAATAAAAAAAAATAGGAATAAATCTCTCACTTGGTAATGAGAGAGATTATTTTACTGGTCGTTTAGATACTGTGTCTAAATAATAAATAATTGAAGTTGAAGCTAACCCAAGTATGATTGTAGCTAAAGCAAGACCTATCCAAAAAGTAGGTGACATACTAACTGTTAAAATATCAAAATCGTTATCAGCTGGCCAACCATAATCGGGTCTTGGAGAACCTAAAGACCATTTAAGATAAATGAGGTTGCCAATAAAATAAAAGATTGCTCCAATAATAACGATAATTCCACCCACTGGTCCTGGTCGTTCGCGAGTGATATAACATGGTTTGTTTGAATAAACAAGCCAGAAAACGTAAATTGCGCCAATAATTGCAATTAATAATCCTAAGCCAATAAAGATGGATGCTGATTTAGGAAAATTAAATAAGCTGTCGGCTCGATTAAAGATGGTCATTTGGCCTTCTTTCCAATTACCGCTCCATTTAGTGTAATAGGTATATCTGCTACCTTCTTCACCAAAGTGATTAACATAAGGTACTGCTAAAGTAAATAATATTAAGAAGAATGCACTTGCGATAATTCCTGTACCAGTCCATTTTTGTGCCGGTCTTGTCATTTCGTAACCCAAATGTTTTGCCTCCAACATTAGTTAAGGTAAAGTTATTGTTTTTAATCTTTTTGATAAATTTCTCTTTCTACTATTTTATTGCTCCTTTTAAGTTTTATTTTACTAAAGCTAATTATTTAAATTCTAAGGAACTAATTTAGAGTATAAAGTGTCATTTTGATATATAGAAAATGCATAAAGCTGGTAATAATGACAAAGGATTTCAAGATTCACATTAAATTTTGGATCGAAAGGAAAAATGCTTCAATTCTAGGTCCAGGGAGATTGGCTATACTTGAAGCTATAGAACGAACAAACTCATTAACTCAAGCTGCAAAGGAATGTAATATCTCTTTTAAGAAAGCTTGGAAATTAATAAATGAAATAAACGAAGAACTTGAACAACCAATAATAATAACTGAAAGGGGTGGAAAAGGTGGTGGGGGTAAAACAAATCTAACAGAGTATGGTAAAAAATTAATTAAGCAATATCAAATCATCCAAGAAAAATTAGAAAATTGTGCAAATGATCCTGATATTTGGACAGAAATATAACTTGAATAAAAGAAGAAACATTAAAGCAATTATTCGTCAGATTCTTCTTCTAAACGTTTTCTCTCTTCTTTTAATTTTTGTAAGAATGTAAAGCTGCCTGAATTGTCAGTTTGAGTTGACTCGGGTTCCTTTTCTTGTTCGGAAATAGGTGGGGTAATTGTACTTATTGGTTGAGTGGCTGTTTTTTCAGGTTCTGTAGGTGGTTCTACAACACTTTCTTCTTCTGAACCGATAATTGGTTTAATAATCTCTTCAGTTGGTTGTTTCATAGTTTCAGTAGTAACAATTGGTGGGGCTAATGATATTGGTTTTGTAAATGAGGGTTCTGCTTCAGTGGGTTCAACAACTGGTGGTTGAAATTCTTGAACAGGTTCAATATTAGGTGCTAATGGCGCAGTTGGAGGAGTGATATCATCATTATTTCCAGTTGGTACACGACCAATTCCTAAAGGTTGAGCTGATATATGTTGAGAAGAGCTTACAGGGAAAACTTCATCTTGTTTATCTTGTGTTACATCAACCATGGATGTTAAAGGTGCATCCATTTCTTTTTTATTCAAAAGCATAAGTCGGCTAATAGATTCAAAAGTCTCAGTAATACCGATTCCCTTCAAGCTAGTTGTGGGAATATAATAAGGAATATCTAATCTCTTAGCTGTTTCTAAACCTTCTTCATCTAAAACTTCTCGGAGATCTTCTACATCATTTTTTGTGCTGACTAAAACTTTGGGAATATTTGGATCTTCAAGCTTAGTAAGCCATCGATCTAATGAATCTAGTGTATCTCTTCTCGTTGTATCATAACAAAGTATAGCTCCATGTGCACCTTTAGTGAAAATATTACTAATTTCAGCAAATTGATCTTGGCCACCAATATCACAAATTTGTAGCGCGATTTCTTCACCATCAACATTTAATTTTTTACTAAAGAAATCCGCTCCGATGGATAATTTATAGCTGCCAAAGAATTCGCCTGTAGTTAGATAGTTACAAATAGAGGTTTTTCCAATACCTCCGTCGCCAAGGACTACTACTTTGAAGAAAGTTGCCACTGATGTTTTCTCCGATTTTTTTGTGTTTAAGTTTGATTTAATATTTCTAAGTTGTTTAACATATTCCCTACAAAAATTCACTATTTAAGTTTTCGATACGTACTAGTCTTCGACAAATTTCTTTTTTTCTTATAAAAATAACGTTTTCTCTTTCTTTTCTATAAAATAAATTATAGTACTAAAAACCAGTGATTTGCTGTTTTTGAGGTTTTAAATGAATAAAAAGATAATAAGTAAAATTTTAATAAGAGTAATAAAAAAAATAATCTCAAATTAACAATTAAGAGGAAATATTATTAACTATCTTAAAAATTAAAGGAATAGATAACAGAAAAAGATAGTTAGCTGATATTTATTAACTGTTAAAAACCGGCTGAACGGATAGTGTTGATTCAATGAAACTTGCAAGAATCATTAAAAATAAAAAAGCTTTAACCCCGTTAATGATTGGTATAATTGTTACCGCCTCAGTTGTCGCAGTGCTATTTATAGTCCTCGCTGCAACAATGCCATTCTATGTTCAAAGAGATGTTGAAATGCATCTCAGAGAGAATTATATAATTGTAAATCAAACTGATTCAGTATCATTAACCTTCAAAGTAATTAGCGATTACCAGGGAGGAGTTATAGAGAAATTTGAAATCTATAAAAATGGCATTGAACCAACAGATCTTTATGGCACTTTTGTAAACAGCACTGAACTCTTCAAAAACGAAGAACGATTGTTTACTGTAATATTTGATGCTACAGCTAACGCTGGTGGTCTGGATAAAGATGAAAGCAATCATTTAGTTTTCATTAAAGGTAATGTCTATACCTTAAAGATAACTTATTCAGATATAGATTATACTTTTACTAAGTATTTAGAGCATTCATTTACCTATATTTAAAAAATTCTTTCGGGATCCCCTCCCGAATCTATTCCTTTATTTTTATTTCATAATTTTTCTTTTGTGAATATTTATTTTAATCAAAAAAATTCCAAATGCAAACATTTTAAAAGCAGATGACTTATGTAAATGTATGTAATTATATATACATTGACGGAACGTGATTACTATGGTTGAAAAAATCATTGATATTTCAGTCATTAATGTTGGTGAAATCGATGGCAGAGCTTATATGAATAAGCGAGACATGGAGCGAATCAGCGTTGATGATTTTGATATAATCCAATTAATAAACGAGTTTGAGGACAGCTGTGCTGTACAAGTCCTTGAAAATGATGAAGTAGAGGTAGATACAGTAGCTGTTGATAATGGAATTTTAGATTCCGCAAATATTAGCGATGGAGATAGAGTTAAGGTACGTAAAGCACACATTAAAAAAGAAGCAATAACCAGAGTAAAATTTGGCATCGAACCATTAGAAGGTCAACCTGTAGAAGAATGCATATCATACATCCTTGAAAACTTCGATGAAATGACAGCTGTGATTAGAAACCGACCTATATACAAAAACTTACAGATTGATTGGCCTGATGCAGGTTGTGGGCATGTAAAAATTAGTTTCTTTGATTCTGATCCTGATATTGATGGTGATGAAGTAGGTATTATCGATCCTTCAGGTAAGGAGGTCGAAGTACAATTGGTACCAGCAAGCGAGATGTCATTTAATGCCGTTCTTGTTCTTGATGTCTCTGGATCTATGGGCAAAGAAGATATGATAGTCCGAGGTACTGGTACAGCCGTCGAAGGATTACGACGTGGTCTTAAAGGTGGCCGTGATTTAGATCAGTTACTTGATGAATTTGAAGCAAAGAAAGTTTCAAGAATTAAAGGAGCCGCTCTAGCTACACTTCTTTTCTTATCACAGAAAGTTAGTCGTGGTTGGGGTGAACAATTGTCAATTTTAAGTTTCGCTGGTGATGTTGATGTTTTTGAAGTCGAATATGGTTCAAGTGGATCAACACCAGTTATAGCTTGTACTGGTGAAGCTAAATCAGCTGGATTAGAAATCATTGCTGATTATGTCTCAAAACGTTGCTCAAAAGGCGGTGGATTAACTTTCATGAGCGGTGCATTACAAAAAGCTTATGAGATGACCACTAAATTTGAACCAAATTCCATAACTGGTAAAATCAATCCTTCTATGATTGTTCTTTTAACAGATGGACAACCAAACAAAGGTAATGGTTTAGGTATAAATCCCGTACCTGTTGTTCGTAAATGTGCTCGTGATTATCCTAACACTGTTCTTTATACTATTGGTTTAGGTGAAGCAGATTCACGATTGTTAAAACGATTATCTGAAATTGGTCGTGGTGAATTCTACGAAGCTAATGATTTAGGTGAATTAACTAAATTCTATGACTTATTAGCCAGACGGTTCATGATAGCTCTTAAAACTGAAGCTAATGAATTGGTTGAATCAATACCTGATGATCTTTTTGAAGACTATGATGATGTAGATGAAACCGAAGAAGTTGAATTAGCTTTAGAAGAAGAGTATGGCGGTGCCGGCGAAGATATCGAAGATGCAGAAGACTACGAAGACGACGATGAAGACGAATATGAAGATGATGAATTTGAGGAATAATTCCTCAAATGTTTTTTTCTAACTTCATCTTTAATTGATTAAAAAATAAAGAAAGATATGATCGATAATATCGATCATTTATGTTTTTTTTTGTTTCATGACACCAGTTGTATTCCATGAATAACTAGTAAAACTATTTGGAATATTCCCCAACCAAGACATGCAAATATCACTGTAGCAGCAACTGGTAGCCAATTAAGTATTTTTCCGATCATAGCCATTTGTTGTGTTAGTGTACGTACTAAAACAAAAACAACAACATCTACTGCTAAAAATACTGCAAAGTAAACCCACTTAGCATAAGTTGCTTCTCCAAATACTGCTGCAAAAATAGCTGCTCCAAGAAATCCTGCAAGTAATGCTATCAATGCTCCAATTGGTGCATCTTCAAGTGTTCGTAAAGTCATTAAAGCACCAATAACACAGAGAAAGATAATTGTAATTGGATTAAACCAAACCAACCAATCTCCTGCTTGAGGTATATTAACAGCTAAATAACCTGCTAAAATTAAAGTTAGAACTCCCAAAGCAATTCCAGCTTTTTCTAGAATATTAATTGTGCTGAAGATTGTCTTTCGTTCTTTTTCATCCTCTTTTTCTTCTCGAGCAAATTTTCGAAAAATTCCAGAAGTAATTACTATTGAATCTAGTATCAATACAATTGGTGAGATAATAAACATCGCTAATTGAAATGCTTCATCTGCCATTGTAGAGTGTCACCTATTACAAAAAAAGAATAGGCATTCGCTTTTATTAACATATTCAATTAAACATTTATTTTAAGCCAAAAATACCAATGTATCCTCCTATAAGAATCATTGATAATATTCCTAATGGCATGAATAATTTCAAAGAAATATTCAAAATTTGATTTATCCTTAAACGCGGTAGAATGGATCTAACAAAATTACATACAAGCAAAATTAGTACTTCTTTGAAAATGAAATTAAAAGTATATGACAAAGTGCTAAATCCTATATAATTTGGTATTGGAAGATAGACTCCCCCTAAACATATTGATACAAAAACTCCTATGAGAAAGAATTCGTATATTCTTTGTGCTACATTCCAGAAATGAAATTTGTAATTTTTTGGAGTAGGGGGATTGCGTCCAATTTCCTCATGACTATTTATTCTATCATAATATGTTTGATGGAATTTTAATGACAAGCTCCCTATTGCAACAAATATGGATAGTGGTAATAAAATCACAAAACCAAATGGCATATTAGCATCAATTATACGTCGGATATCTTCAGCAAGCATACTAATGCTCAAAGATTCCTTTGTTAAAACTGAACCACCTAATGCTAATAGTAAAGGTATATCAAAAGCAATAAATGAAAGAGTATTTGTTAATGCTTCTTTTTTGGTTAACTTGTCATTAAGCAATTGAATTATTAATGAAAATAGCGAGAAGAAAATCATTATACATAGAATTAATAAGAAATCTCCTTCAAAAGAAATAATTCCGATTACTCCTTTGTCTGTTCCTTTGAATCCACCATATGTGCCGGTTTCAGATGGTAAAAAATCAAATACACTAATTGGTAAAATCAAAGCCCCAAATAGTGGTATAGCTACTAGGATTACTAGGAAGAGGATTTGCACTAAGGAACGAGTTGATATTTTTTCTTTTTCTCCCCTAAAACAATAATTGAAATGTT
>JAEORJ010000121.1 GCA_016840945.1 Candidatus Gerdarchaeota archaeon | reverse complement strand
CCATTATCTCATTTGCTATAGCTGAAATTCATGCTATTTTACTACTGAGTATTTTAGGTGATGTATTATCTCCAGGATTAACTTTAGCTATTCAATTTATTATAACAATAATCTTCACAATACTAGTTATTACAACAATTTTATTGAAAAAAGTTTTAACAATGAGGATGGGCTTATTTATTTCTTGGATGGTTGCATCATTAATTAACAATATTATTTTTATTTTCATCCAACAAGCTAACTATTGGTTTGTTTTTGGTTCACTCATGTTATTCCTAGTAATTCCAGCATTGAGTTTAGAACCACATAAAAAAATACCATATTACATCAGTCAAGCATCAATAGGTATCTTGTCATTATTTATGACTTTAGTAAATCTTTCAAATCCATATGGTTACATTTTCAATTTAATCTATATTGGAGCATTCTTAGTGTATGGAGTTATGGGATTAGTCTTCCAAGATTATTTCTCAAAATTAAGCTCTATTTTTTCCTTTATAGTTGCAGAGATTCAAGCTATTTTATTGCTGATTTTATTAAATACATCAACTGTCCCTATGACAATTTTGTATTTTATAATTGCCATATCATTCACCTTAGTTGCCATAGCTAATATCGGTATCGCAAGAAAACGTGAAGTAACCAAATACGATCAAATATTGGCTGTTGTTTGTGTTGTGATAAATACAACATTGCTGATGTTTATGCAAAAAACAAGTGATTGGTATATTTTAGCAGCATTACTAATATTCTTTGCATTACCGGCTTTGAATATTAAGCCAAATGTTGACATTCCTTATTACATTGGTCAAATATCATTAGGAATTCTTGTTTCTTTAATGATAGGACTAAATTATAAATCTAACATAAACTACATTTACAATATTGTTGCATTTGCTTTATTCCTAACAATGGGGATAATTGGCTCATTTAAGAAAATGCAAAATTATTTCAAATTACCAAATACTATTATCTCTTTTGTTTTCGCAGAAATATTAGCCATCTTATCTTTAACATTAACAAATGTTTCAACCAATGTCCAGATTAGTTTGTACTTTATATCAGCTATTTCATTTTTGGTCCTATGTTTCTTATCCATATCACTAACTAAAGTTGCAGAAATTTCAGATAAATTATATATTAGTTGGTTATGTTTCTCCTTCATCAATTCTGTATTGCTAATTTTCTTAAAGGAAATAAATAATTGGTTTGTATTTACCACTTTATTGTTATTTTTCGCTATTACTACGTTAGAAGTAAAGCCAAGTACAGGAGCTTACCGTTTAGCAGGACAAATAGGAATTGGATTATTATCTATCATGATGGTGTTATATAATATCACTAATCCCAATTATTTCATTTATAATATAGTTTACTTTGGTATTTTCTTCATAGTAGGGTTTATGGGATTATTCAAATTCCTAAAGAATTATTTCAAAGAAGCAGGGACTCTGATATCATTAATATTTGCTGAAATTCAAGCTATTATGCTTCTAAGTTTAACAACTGTAACAAATCCATTTGAAACAGTATTATATTTTATAGTAGCAATTTCATTTACTTGTTTGGCAATCATTACTCTAAGTCTATCTAAGTTCTTCATAAATAATGAATATCTTTTGTTTGCCTACATATTCATTACTGCAGTTAATAATGCGCTAGTTGGTTTTAGTAATAAAGTAAATTCCTGGTTTTCATTTGCTGCTATGATACTACTGCTTGTTTTAGTTGCTTTAAACAATATACCAACACTAATACAAAAAATGAAATTATGGAGAATTAATGCTCTTACTTCTGCAGTAATAGCTCTAATATTAATTTCAATTTTCTTATTTACAAATCACCTGAATATATTCCCATATGAAACAGTAGTAGTTTTCGGATTATTCGTTCTGATAAATGTTCCAGTATTTATTAACTGGAAAAAAGAGGAGGTAGCTATAAATGAGTGAAACTGAATCCAAAGTTGAAATTATTAGTGAATCGCCAATCCCAAACCAACAAAGAACTATAAATCCCAAAAAGGCTAAAATAATTCATCAAGTAATTGTTTTGTCACTTTTGCATTTATTGTTTATGTTTATTGAAGGATTTAATAAATTTGATACACAATGGGTATCAAGCGTTGTTTATAGTTTATTGGCTGTAGGAACAGTAATCTTTCTCTGGATCCAAAAAGAAAATTTTGTTTATCTATTACCGATACCTTTCATTTCACTTTGTGTTGTTGGAGCAATATTAGAAGAAACAATTACCACTACAGTAATCTTTGTTGCTTATTGTGGGTATTTCTTTTCTGTACAATTCTTCAAGAAGAAAGAAGTAGAGACAATCCTTATTGCTGCTTTTTCAGGATTTACTATGATAATTCTCATTTGTTTCACATTATTTAATCATGGATTTGTTAATGTTGATTCAGAATTTCATGTTATTCTTTGGATATGGCTTGCTTGGTGCTTAACAATTTTAGGCTTAGCATTCATTCATAGAAATAATTTCAAACTTCATATCAGCTTTATTGCTACAGTGCTAACTTTCGGATCGCTAGGACCAATTTTTGGTGTCATTTTGAGTAAATATAATTTCTTCTCATTAATTAATGGCATAATTATTTTTATTGCTATGATATTATCTATGGTTGCTATTTTCTTAGAAAAAGAATTCAAGCTAAGTAAATTCTCAACATATATAGGAATAAATTTGATAGCGATAATTATCTATTCATTCACTTTCAGATCCTATTTTGAATGGCTCAATACATTCACCAGCTCATTTCTAGTTGATTATATTTTATTAGTTCCGCTAGTACTTGTAACTGCAATAGTTCTTACACTCAAATTTTATCCTAAAACAAAGACTATTGATTCAGATACTCAATATAGTTTTCTAGAAAATAAAGAGAGAATAAATTATGATATGTTGTTTTTAGTTACTTATCTGGTATTCCTTTTCTCATCATTGATTACATTAATAGGTAATATAGATAATTTTCAATACGCATTCTTGAAAGCACTAATAATCTCTTTTGTGTTTGTTGGGACAACTATACCGTTGAATGTAAGAATTTCAACAATTATTTCCATGTTAGCTACTTTGTCTTTCTTTATAACAACTTTACATTTCCTAGGGAATGTTGCTTCAGGTATATCATTGATAGTTCTTCTATCTATTGCTATAGTCTTATTGATCTTTACAGCAATTAATGAGATATTTCTCAAAGGAGAACCACTATCGACTAATCTGTCAATGGTAGCTACATTAGTTGGTTTAATTGCTAGCATATTGTATTTCTACATTGAAAATATTCCACTAAAAGAAATTTGGACAAGTATTAGTTGGGCAATAATAGGTGTTTTCCTATTTGCTTTTGGGATAATCTTCAAACGTTTGTTCTTGAGAAGAAGTGGGCTAGCAGTAGTCTTATTAGACATTGTTTATTCCATTATCTCCATAAGCCTTGGTTACAAAGGTTGGGAAATGGGAATAGCTTACATTATATTAGCTATAGTACTAATGATTTGCATTTATCTCTTTAGATGGTCGGAAAAAAGAGAAGAAAAAACTGACATTAAAGAAAATAAAATACAAGAATAACCTGAATAAAGCTCCTATAACTTAATTAAAAAGGGATATTTAAAAGGTATAAGAGCTAATAACTACTTATCATTTGAAAAATTGGGAAGAGATATGAATACTAAATATAATTTTAAGAAAGTAATTTTACTAGCTATTTTGATGAGTTTCTCAATTATACCTTTATTAAGTACTGAGAAAATTCATGCTGAAGAGATGGAACCATTTTTCTATATTGATATTTTATGTCCAAATACACTTCCTACAAGAACAACTATAGCTTCTCTGCTAATAGAAGAGTTACCTAAAATCGGTATAGGCGTTGATACTTTCGATTTAACAGGTTGGTCCCAAATAATACCAAGAACCTATGGTTATCCAGGACCATATCCTATCCCAAATTATGATCTTGGTGGGTATGACCTTGTTTTCATAACTTGGACTAGAGATTTTGATTTTAATCCTTTAGGACTTTATGACACACCGTCTATTACTCCAGATGGTGATAATTTCTACCAATATTCTAATCCAACAATGGATGCTGCTTTAAATAACTATGTAGATTCTATCACTTTGGAAGATCGATTAAAATACGCAAAAGAAATTCAAGAGCTATTATATGAAGACCTACCAGCAATAGGCATTCATAGCTCAAGTTATCTATACTTATATAACGAAAATCTAACGATTCAAGATTGTAATCTTTGGGCTAATGATTATCAATCAATGGAAAACTGGGAACTTGGTGGGAAAAACAATTTAAGCTACGCAACACCAGCTGAATTTGGTGAATTTAATATCTATCAATGTGGCGATAACGATTATGATTCAATGTGGTTAAACCAAATCTATTGTGGGTTATTAAAACGTATTCCTGATTCACCATACAATAACACTTATGGTCCTAATCTTGTAACAAGTTACTCAACGACTGATGGGTTGACATATAATATTCAACTCAATCCAGATGTAAAATGGGCGGATGGGCAAGTATTAAATGCCTCAGATGTGAAATTTAGTTATGATCTTATGCCTATTTTATCTTTCAACCCAAATCTCGCTTATTGGTCATCACTTCTTGATGAAGATTCAGTTAATATTATTAATGAATTTGAATTAGAAATAACATTCAATAGTCAATATTTCTTTCAAGATAATAATCTAGGATTAGATCTTATACCTAAACACATTTGGGGTGAAATTGATCCTGCTGATTTTATCACTCAAACGAATACTTGGGTACTTACTGATCCCACAAAACTTCTTGGCGCAGGACCTTATTATCTACAAGAGTACGACAATGTGAACGAAATAATACATTTAACTGTCAATCCATATTATGATGATTGGTCTGGTCTAACACCAAATATAACTGATATTTATTTCAAGTATTATTCATCTAAAAGTTCTGCTTTATCAGCTTTATCAGCAGGCACTGTTGATATTCTTGATAAAAATTATGGCGTAATCACCGCAGATCAATCAATTGGTTTTGATCTTGCGTTTGCTGATAGACCTAGTTTACTAGAAATTAGTATTAATAATGAACATCCAATTATTGGTACCGGTGAGTCATGTCCTATTTCAAGTCCTGAATCTGCTAAACATGTAAGAAGAGCTATCAGTTATCTTATTGATCGAGCAGATATCGTTACTAATGTACTTGATGGTGCTGGAAGAGCAGCAGCAACTCCTTGGCCTTATATTTCAATTGGTTATGACAGTTCATTAACACCACTAGAGTATAATATAGAACTTGCAAAAGCTGAAATGGAATTAGCTGGTTATAGCTATGAAATCAGTATCCCCACTCCAACTCCAACTCCTACAAATAACACTACACCTAGTTCACCCACCGTATCTATAGGACTAACTTTTAGTTCACTCATAGGTGCTAGCACT
>JAEORJ010000120.1 GCA_016840945.1 Candidatus Gerdarchaeota archaeon | reverse complement strand
CTCCAACATCCGAAAAGTAATCAATATTAATCTCGGTGAAGTTACCTCGTAGGTAAAAGCTAAAAAAGAAAATGCTATAATTGTAATTGGGAAATTTTGATACGTTTACAGAAAGATAATATCTCCCCGAATCTAGTCCTTTAAGACTAATACGTAATATGTAATTTCCATCATTAAGAGGGTTAATTAGTTCCCAGTTAAAATCTCCCGTATTCCAAACAGAACTGGTTCCTTCATTTCTAACAATGATATCAGATGAGATTAGATCTTTCACGGGTTCATTTGTGACAGTATTATTGAAATAAAATGTAAACGTTTGATTTATTTTTGCATTCCTTGCAATGATATCGTCCCAATCAGGATTTACAATATCTGTGTAAATTATCAACACATCAATATTAATCTGAAGTATCTGCGTTTGTTTGCCATAGGCCGATATATTGAAAAATAGTGTAAACGGTGAGAGTGATACATCCGCGAAAGTTGTATTAAAATGAAAGGTGTAATTACCATTGCCATTTTCTTGTAAGTAAAATAAAAATCCATAACTCAAACCAATTAAGGACCAATTTGCATTTAGAATTGCTGAATCATCAGTATCAGAATAATTAAACATGTAGCTAATATTTAATCCGCGCAATATACTGCCTAGATCTGGAAAATTTGAAGGCGATATTGTAGTCGTGATTTGACGATGGAACGTAAAGGTATTGGAACGATTGAGGTAAAAGTCTTGATTAGCATAAATATCAATCTCTACATATCCAAATGTATCAAAATCACCATCGTTTACACTAACTTCAATTCGATAAATTCCATTTCCAATCTCTATAATGTTATCAAACCTTGGACTACCACTTAAGGGTAATAAGTATGAAATGGTAGCACCTGTGATTCCTGCATTCTTTATTGTATCAAAATATTCAATGGTGATGTTATAAGTTTGACCACTATAATATGCAGTCAAATTGTTGGGACTTAAAATCCTAAGTACTGTATATCCAACGACTATTAAATATGTTTGAGTAGTTTGATTATGGTAAAATGTTTTGTCCAGGAATACTGTTATATATTTTGATCCATATCCATTAAAATCAGTATCATTACAATCTATTGTAATTTCATAGAAACCATTCAATAAATCGACAAGATTATCAGATCGAATTGATCCAGATTCAATTCGATAGGTGAGAGCTCCTCCAATTATTCCAAGATTCTTTACTGTATCGTTGAAATAAAGACTCAAAACCATAGATTCACTAGAATCATAATATGCTTGATCTGGAACCTTTTCGAGCGATAAAGACGTTTCACCAAAGATTTGTATAACTATTACTTGACTTTTATTATGATAATTACCAAGATTAATGAAGATACTAATTGATTTCACACCATAGAAGTTAAAATCAGTATCATTACAATCGATAGAAATATCATAATATCCCGGTCCCAAACTAAATGGATCTATATTATCAGTGCGTAATCCCGCCGATCCAATTTCATAAGATACAATTGCTCCATCAACGGGGATATTTTTTACCGTATCATTAAAATACAACCTAACTGTAAAAATTTCAGAGGCATTGAAATTTAATCGATCCGGAATGATCTCTATGTTCAAAGAAGTCTCTCCCAATATGAATACAGGCACAACGCGACTCTGATTATGATAATTATCCTTATTTGCGTATATTGTAATAACTTTTAATCCATATCCATTAAAATCAGTATCATTACAATCTATGGTAATATCATAATATCCTGGTCCTATGCTAGTTAAATCTATTTTGTCGTAGCGTATCCCACTCGATTCTATTTCATAAGAAATAGTTGCTCCATCAACAGGAACGTTTTTTACTATGTCGTTGAAGTATAGCCTTATCATCAATGATTCTGAAGCATTATAAGTAGATCTATCTGGTATTTTTAGAGTTGTTAAATCGGTCTCACCAAAAATAAAGAAATTCACTAATTGGCTCTTATTATAGTGGAAATCTTTATTAATATACACAGTTACCGACTTTGCTCCATAACCATTAAAATCGGTATCATTACAATCGATAGTAATATCATAATATCCCGATCCCAAACTGAATGGATCTACATTGTCATAGCGTATTCCACTCGATTCTATTTCATAAGAAATAGTTGCTCCATCAACAGGTACATTTTTAATAGTATCATTAAAATATAATCGTATTATCACAGTTTCAGATGCATTATAGGTTATTCTACTTGGAACTTTGAGTGCTGTAAGACTCGTTTCACCTAAAATTCTAATGCTAAGTGATTCACTTTGGTTATGATAATATTGTTTGCTCACATTGAAGATTAAATCTTCAATACCATAACCGTTAAAATCTGAATCAGCAGCAATTAATGTAATATTATAATAACCGGGAGCATAATTATCATAACTAGCTGATTTGAATGATAAACTACTATTAAGTTGATATTCAATGATAGCTCCATCAATTCCAATGTTTTTCACGGTATCATTATAAAATAATGTGATATTAAAGGTATCTCCAGAGTCAAATGATGACAATGGAAGAGGATTCAAAATTATCAATTCTGTATTCCCTATTATAGAAAAACTAATACTCTCAGTTTGATTATTATAAAAATACTTACTGGTATTAACTTCTATTGATTTCATTCCATATCCCGCAAAATCTGTATCATTACAATCGATGGTAATATTGTAATATCCATTCCCAAGTGGAGTTATATTATCGGTTCTTACACTACCTGTACCAATCTGATATGTAATGGTATCTGCATCAATGCCTAAATCTTGACCAGTGTCATTAAAGAAGACTGATAAATCAAAAGTTTCGCTGGAATTAAAAGTATTTTTTGGCAAACTTAAAATTAATTCAGTATCTGCTATTATCGTGAGATAATCTTCTAGAAACCCGGCTGCCGTATCATTATTCCAAGACATTTGTATCTTGAAAATACCATAGTTTTTAACATCCTCATAGATATTCCAGTCTGAAACGTCAAATTCATCACTTGAGCTAATTAAGGAGATATCTACAATTTTAGTATGATTCAAATATCTCGGAATTGGTGAAAATACGCTTAAATTTAATGAACCATCATATATGATCTCACTAAAGGTGCTATTAAATTTCACCGTATTTGAAAAATTTACTTGATTTAGAGGGATACCTCCAACAAAAGTGTCTATAGATGTGAGTAGATTTGATGAAGTAGCATTTAAATACCAAAAGGTGCCGTTTCCTGCATTAAGAACTTGAATTTCCCGATATTTATTATCGATTAGTCTTTTATTAATATTGGATGTTTTTTCTGTTGCTCCATTAAATACTCTAATTGAACCATCATTCCAAATTCGAGGAATGGTATAATTAATGGTATTAAAATCTGTTATTCTTGAATCAAAATAGTTTAATCCTCCAATATTTGTCACATTCCATCGAACATCCTGTCCACTTGTAGGGATTGTAAATACGGTATAAGCAAGAATATCAGATTTGGTGTAATTTATTTTAACATTAGTAACATCGCATGAAACATCCCACCAATCTGCCGTAATCTGAAATTCTATCAGGTTGTT
>JAEORJ010000119.1 GCA_016840945.1 Candidatus Gerdarchaeota archaeon | reverse complement strand
TAGTTGAAAAATATGATATTACTTTGGTTCCTTTCTCCATTATTTTTGGAGATAAAACGTATAAAGAAAATATTACTATAACAAAAGAAGAATTCTATCACTTGATTCAAACATCAAAAGATCATCCAAAAACTGGGTTACCACAACCAAAAGAATTTCATTCCATTTTTGAAAATATCCTAAAAGATGGTAATGAGATAGTTTGTTTAACAATTTCAAGTAAAATAAGTGGAACTTACAATAGTGCAATGGTATGTAGTAAAATGCTAGATCCAAAAAAGATACATATCGTTGACTCAAAAAATTCTACTTTGGGATTGGGATTAATGGCTATTGAAGCTGCTAAATTAGCAAAAAAAGATGCTACAGCTGATGAGATTATAAATCATTTACAAAAAATAATTCCGAATGTTCGAACTCTAGCAATGGCTGGTACCCTTGATTGGTTACAAAAAGGAGGACGTATTGGCAAAGCTCAATGGCTAGTTGGTTCATTATTAAATTTCAAACCATTTATTGGCATTGAAGATGGGTTAGTCACAGGCTTTGGGAAGACTCGCGGTTTGGAAACAGCTATGGCGACTTTGAAATTCATAGGTATGAAAGTACTCAAGGAACCAACAGTTGAAATATTAATGGTTGGCTATACCACTCTCCCTGAAGCTGCTCAAGAATTAGCAAATTATTTCCAAGAAAAAGATACAAACAAGGAAATCGTTCTAACACGATTAGGGGCTGCATTAGGTACGCAAGTTGGTCCTGGTTGTTTTGGTTTAAGTTGGATAGGTACGTTCAACAAGAGATGGTTGAAAAAGAAGGAATGAAAAACAATTTCATTTTATTGTCCAAAAAATTAGAATTTTACTATCAAATAATCATAAATTTTAGTAAAATAATTCTCTTCAAAAATATATATTAATAATTTAAGGGTAGTTTATTTGTGATTCTTTTGCTTAGAATTAAAACACTGTTTTTTATTACAGTTATTTTAGCATTTAATTATTCTACTTTATCAACAATTAACATTTCAACTGCACCTTCAGATCCTATGAGAGACGTAAGACCAGGCTGGGATGTAATACCTATTTATGAAATAGCTCATCCTCCTGGACCAAAATGTATTGGTGAAAACGATGATCTCTTCTATGTAGATAATCTGAATTATGTGATAATGAAAATGGATGAATTCCTAGTTCATACAGAATATCTTACACTCACTATGCCTTTAAATGACATTATCTACCAACCAAATAATAATCGTCTTATAGCAGTTAATGATTTTGCATTTTATACTATAACTTCAAGTGGCATTACTTTGCTAAAGAATTATACTAGCACCCTTCCTTTGACTACTTTAAGAGTGGACCCAACAGATGATTCTATTTATTGTGGGTCTATATTTGATAATTCAGATATTCAAAAATATGATGCCAATGGTAATTTTCAATCAACCATCCTTTCAAATGTTCATGGTTGTAGCCAATTAGTTTTGAATAATAATCAGAGTTTCCTTTATTATTCTGAAACTTTCTTGGGTTCTTTTTCAATGTTAAATTTATCTAATTCTATCTCAACTGTTTTAAGAACAAATATTGGTTTGCTAGGAACACAGGAAGTAATAGGTATTGGTGTTGATGATGCTGATGACTTATATTACATGACAGCTGATGGCAACAATAGAGGTTTTTATAGATATGAAAACAATTCTTTTACTCTCCTTATGGCTTCAAGAGCAGGTATGGGTACATTAACATGGTCATCTAAATTACATTCTTTCATAGTTGCTGGTAGTGCAGGAGGATGTCTTATAAGCTATGATCCTACCAAAACAAGCGCAGATATTTTAACTCCTATTGTAAATTCACAATCCATTATAGAAACTCATGATAATAAAATGCTCTTAGTATTCGAAGATACAATTTATCAAATAAATCAATCTGGAACTACATTTTTTGGCAAAAATCCCTATAATATTACTATTTTCAATCTTCTACTTGATGTTGATAATAATATCTTTACTTTATTAGGTAATGATTCAGTGACAATCCTTCAAGTTGATCATGAAGGTCATTTCACAGATTGGTTTACTAATGAAATCGACGAATGGGCGAAATCAATTCATTATGATATTCTAAATCATAATATCATTTTATTAACAGAAGATTCATTGAAAAATGAAACTAATATTTATCGAATACCGATAACTGATCCATATTCATATACCAAAATAACTACAATTATTAATTCAAATAAAGTAAACGCAGTAGTAGATCAATCAGGAAATATTTTTGTGTATGAAGGGTATGAAAATACACTTTATAAGATACCCAACGGTGCTTCTGAAAAAGAAGTTATAACAACAGAATTCGTTGATTTTAGTGACATTTATGGTACCGAAATAATTGTAGTACCTCCTTTAGGTTTTTGTAACATTGAAAATGGTATACTTATTGGTAGAAATGATGACTTGCAAATTTGGCTTTTAGAAGAAAATCAAAGAGTAACTTTTGCTTTAAATAATAGAGGAATTGATAATTCAGCTATTTTCCAAAACATTAATGATGATTTGATTGTTACCCAATCTACTATAGTTTTGAAATTTATTTATTCTGAACCACAAAACACTACTACCCCAACATCACCTAATAGCATTACTTACTTACCTATTATATTTCCAATGGGTTTTTCAGTTTGTTTATACCTTATAATCAAATCCAATAAGAGAAAAAGGTAACATAACTGATTACCTTATTTTTTTTTATACCTTGAAGTCCCGCTGAATACGGATAAGTTTACTCGAATTGATATTTTTTATTGGTGGTTCAAACCTAATTTCAATAGTGGGTTCTTTACAAAGGTATCTGGAAAAAACTCGTTTGATATTTTCTACTATTATTTGATCACTGAATGTATCTTGGATTTTTTCTTTGAGCTGTAATCTAACCAAAACTTTGGTAAAATCCTTTTGAATTGCTTGATATTCTTCAATGTCCTCTGAACTCGAGATAATCGCCCTTCGAATATAATCAGGAAAAATATATTGTAATTCATTAGTATCTTTTCGTTCTCCCCAAAAGAGATCATCAGCTCTTCCCATAATTTGGTCTATTACCCTAAACGATGATCCACACTGACATTTTTCAGATGAAATAACGATTATATCATTCAATTTGAATCTTATAATTGGTTGTGATTTTTTATGTAAATCTGTAACAATTGATTGAAAACAAGGATCACCTCGTTCAGTTAATGAACCATCCTTGTTATACAACTGTAAGTTAACTAAGTCTTCGTTAACATGCAGGAACCCTTTTTTACAAGTCATTCCTATTGATCCCTCGCTTCCTTGATAAATCTGATGTACAGGTGTCTTAAATGTCTCTTCCAGCTCTTGCTTAATATCTGGTTCAAGAACTTCTGCATATGAAACAATCCTTTTTGGGTTGATGGTCAATCTGTTTTCATTAACCTCTGTAGCAAGAATTTGCAACATTGAGGGAGGAGCAGATAAAATATGCGGCTGAAATTTCTGGAGTCTTTCACGTATCTTATCTAAGGTTAATAATAAATTGATATGAGTTAACTTTTGACCAAATTTACTGACTTGAAATGCTGGTGTGGTAATTCTAAGCATAAAAGCCCATTTGATTCTTAAGATACGAGGAAAACTAAATCTGGCGAAAAAAGCTGCCTGCAGATATTTCTCTTCAGCTGGACTAGTTATAACTATCCCCTTATTTCCGCTTGTTCCTGAGGACATAGCTACATTATATCCATGAAATCTTTCGTTATAGTTCTCGTCTCGTTCTATTTTGGATGTAAAATCTAGTAGTTCTTTCTTTTTAAGACCAAGAGTGTTATACTCATCGAAATTTTCCATCATTGATTGTTTTGTTGTGAGAGGAAGATTCTCAATGTCATTCAAATCATAATTTTGATAGTATTTTTTGAAAAAAGGAGCGTTTTCACAAGCGAATTGAACTATTTCTTTTCCTTTTATTATCTGATATTGTTTTATCTTTGCCTCATTGTAATGGTTGAATCTTCTTTTGCAACCAAAAAAGAATCTAATAAAAGAATCAGTTTCAGATTTCAAGGTAAAAAACAGCACCTACTTTCTAATTGTTTTTACTTTTCTTTTCTTCAAGAAATATAACATAATACTACTTATGATAAAGCTGCCTATTATGATATAAAATGGTATTTGGATTTCTATAGGTGTGTTAGGAGTTAAAGGAATAGTTGGAAAACCTCCAGAAAAACCAGCTGCTTCCATATGTTCTATAGCTAACTCCATACTATAAGGATAAGGTTCTAATGACTCATCAAAACCTATTGCTACACGAGGGCAAGCTGTAATACCCGGTCTAGCAAGACCATTAAACAATTCATTTACAATAGCATCCCTAGGGATCATTAGACTGATAGCTTTTCGAATATGTCTAGCTGACGCAGGACCACTTATAGCACAAAATTCTCCTGTACCAAAGTATGGATTTAAACAATTAAATGCAAGTTCATTTACACCAGGAGTATCTATAAGAGTGTAACCGCATCCAGATGGAACTTCATCTATTTGTACAATATATTGAGCGTCAACCATGTCAATTACACCTGCAGCTAAATCTGCAAGGACACTATCTTTATTGGAATAGCATTCAAAATAAATATCATCGAAGTTTGGTGTGATTTCAGTCCAATTTTCATAGTATGAATTAACTGTTAGGTGGATAACCTCATTGGTATCATCATATTCCTCTAAGTAGTACGGGCCTGAACCCATAAGCTTGTTAGGATCACTTATAGCCCATGCTGCTGCTTGATCTTTCATATCCTCAGGAGCAATTGGCTCCCAAATATGTTTAGGAATAATATTCACAGCAAGATTATTCTCTTGAAAAATATAATTTCGCAAAAAGGTAATTTGCATTTCAGTAGCACTAATAATATTGATCGAAGTATCATCAAGATATTGCTGCCAGTAAGCTAAGGCTAGACTACCAAAATCTGAATCAATTAAGAGATTATAGGAGAATTCTACATCAGAAGTATTTAACGATTCACCATCTGCCCACTTAACTCCCGGAGCTAATACTATATCATAAGTTAAACCATCAACACTTGTAACTGAGGAAGCAATTTACGGGTTGTATGCTCGACCATTCAATGGATCGAGTTCAACCAATCCATCATAGATCTGATTCATGCAT
>JAEORJ010000118.1 GCA_016840945.1 Candidatus Gerdarchaeota archaeon | reverse complement strand
AGGATTGAAAATCGTTTCAGCGATTGTACCTTGATAATTACTGCTCAAAGCTGTACTAAATACTATTACCAATACTAGAAATAAGCTTCTCCTGTATTTCATTTGTATCCCTTTCTTATCTTACGATAAAGATAATCTAGTTACCGTTGGTTAATTTATCTATTTTTTGGGTTTCTATTGTATTTTTTGATTAAATAAAGAATCATCAACAATATGTAATAGCTCTGAGAAAATTAATTTAAACTAAAATGACATTAATTTATGCAAGCAATGTTTTTTTGCTGGGGGGTAGTAAAATTTAACAGAAAAAAAAGCATTTCAGTATGCTTTATGATAATTGTAATTGTCTTTTCTTTATTGACTACAACTAATTTTTCGAGGATTACCAGTAACTCTGCAATCGCAGCTAGGGATGATTCTCTTTCCACCAAATCTGATATCATCTCCTTTGGTTTTGAGGAGATTGGTCAATGGGATCATCATTATGGTCAAACAAAGGGATTATGCTTCTATGATCAGTTCATCTATTGTGCTAATAGCCAAGCAGGATTGATCATTTTAAATGCCACCGATCTCTCAAACCCCACCTATGTCGGTGAATATGCCGATCAGGGAGGATTGAATGGCAAATATTCCTGGGATGTTGATGTTGTGGGCAATTATGCTTTCCTTGCAGATGATGATAATGGTTTACAAATCATTAATGTCGCTAATCCTGTAAACCCCACTTTAGTAGGTCATTACAATGATCACCAAGGCCAGAGTGTTGCTGTTCAAGTTCAAGGAAGCTATGCCTACATCGCAGATGGTTATGAAGGATTAGAGATCATTGATATCACTACTAAAACCAATCCTATTGAGATAGGTCAACTACATTCGAGCAGTATTGGCTTTTCCTATGATGTTTTTGTCCTCGGAAATTATGCTCATTTAATTACTAATGAAGGCTATGCTATTGTTAGTGTGGTCAATCCTGCCAGTCCTGTCAAAGTTTCCAGTAAAACGTTACCTGATAATAGTTTTTGTGATGTTTGTGTTTCAGGTGATCTTTCGTTTGTTGTCATTGGGGATTATATGTACATTTATAACATTAGCAATCCTGTTAGTCCCGTTCTGCTCAAACAACAACCTCTTGGTATAAATGGTAAAGCTGTTTGTATCAATAACCAATTAGCCTATGTCAGTACCGAAGGAGGAGTCTTTATTTACAACATTTCTGCTCCTAGTAATCCCGTTCTTCTTGCTAATTATTATCAAATCTGCAGTCTTTGTATGTGTGAATGTAATAACATCCTTGTAGCCAATGACATTAATAATAATATTAACTTATTAAATGCCACTGATCCATATTCTCCATCATTCATTTCAGAATTTAGTAATGGTGGTTTTGTTCGGTGTGTTGATGTTGAAGGATCTTATGCTTATCTAACCGAAGAATATTATGGGCTAGCTATAGTTGATATTTCTAATCCTACCAATCCAATTGAAGTTGGGCGTTTTGATGACAATGCTAAAATGATTGATGTGCAAGTGGTTAGTAATTACGCTTTTGTTGGTGATTACATTGAAGGCTTGAAGATATTCGATGTAAGTAATCCTTCAAATCCCATTAAAGTTGGTTCCTATTATGTTGGTGGGTGCGTTGATCTGCAAATTGTAGGTAATTATGCGTTTCTGGCTACACTTTGGGATAACTTGGTTATAGTGGATATTTCGGACGTTTCAAGTCCTACCCTTGTTAAAAAATTTGAGGATAGCAGTGGTCAAGAAAATGGTTTATGTATTTCTGAAGGATACGCTTATATTGCCAATAGAGGTGGTCCCTTCTCAATAGTTGATGTCACTAATCCTGGTGCACCAATTAAGGTAAGTGAAATAAGTGGCATTGATTTAACCGTTGAAGCTTGTATCAAAGGAAATTTTGTCTTCATTGCTGATGAAGGAAAAGGATTAAGCATCATCAACGTTACCATTAAAAATAATCCTCAAATCGCTTTCCGTACGGATTACTTCTATTGTCTAGCTGAAGATGTTATTTATTACAACAAACTCGCAATAGTAGCGTTTTATTGGCAGGGAGTGCAATTTTTCGATGTAAGTGATGTTTCACATCCTGTTTGTCTTGATACTTTTCTAGATAGAGGGCAATGCTGTGGCCTCGTTATGAATGATAATTTACTCTACATTGCTGATGGAGCTGATGGACTTGAGATCTTGAACCTAACAGTAGAGGTTGTCACTCCTCCTACTGAAACCCTAACATCTACCAATGAAATATCATTAACAAATTCTATTTTCAGTTCAGCGATTATTTCTATCAGTGTTTTCTCTGTGCTTGCAATACTAAAATTCAAAAGAAAAGCAAAAATTGTTTGAGGGATTTTTCCCTTTTTTCTTTTTCCATATATAAAGATAATAAATCATTATCTTTGAAATTAATTTTTGAATTTATTCTGTAGAAGCATTGATATTGATTTTACGATTTAACGCAATTATCCTTAATTTATAGGTCAGAAATGAAACTAGGAAAGCAGTTAATGAAGAGCCAACAACACCAACCCATGGTAAAGCAATCCACCAAAGCTTATCACCAGAGCCTGATCCAAAGGCACTTATGATGGATAAGCTAAGCCCAAAAATAACCATACCACGATAGGTATTGATCATATTCTTTTCCAGATTTTTTGAATTTAACCCACAAACAATGCCCATGATAACAGATGAAGTGGCATAAATTATGAACATGCTAATATAGAAGTATTTTGAACTCCTGCTAAAAGGAAGACCAATAGCCAAAAGGAAGATAGCTATAAAGAAAATGACACCTAAAGAAATACTGCAAAACAAAGGAAATCTAACTAGGGGTTCATTTTGCCATTCTTTCAAGATATCCTCTTTTTTCCTAAATGGTTGCAAAAGTTTTGGCAATATGATTGATAGAACACTTAAAATTAGAATAATGCTATAGATGATTATTGATAGAACATATATTAATCCCCCAGTCCAAACATGAATACCCATTGCTCGAGCTACAGCGTTCAATTTCATATGTACTCTTATATTCAAAAGACAACTTATGAAAATAAAGGTTGAACCAGCTATTAGTATTGCGCCACCCAAATATCCAGGTAGAGCTTTCTTTATTTCAAAAGCATTTGTTCTAAATAAAAGGCAAATCAACCAATAACTTAGACCTAGTATTAGTAAAGATACTCCCGTCAAGTAGAGGTTGAAATGACTTGAGTGATAATTAATGGTAATGTCATAATAATTCTTCACAAATTCAGCAAAACAAACATAACCATAACAATCATCCGTTGTTAAAGCATCATAAATTACCCAATAGTTTGTGTCATAGATATCAACATAAAACCACCCTCCAGTATCAGAAAAATACCATGTATGTCGTTCTTCAATGAACAGATTGATAATTATTAGAAAAAAAATCATAGAAAGAATGATTGTTGCTTGAATAGCAATACTCCTAACACTCGCTTTTTCATAATGTTCTTGGTCAACTATTCTAGTAGCACTTACTTCATTATTTGAAATACTTAAACCCTCCCATGTAAGCACTGGTTATAGTTAAACACTCAAAATTTAATAATTTATTTCCTAAATTCCATTTTGTAGTATCTTTAGATTATTAGAACGAAAAATCCTATGACCTCTATACCGATACAAGCAGTGACCAAATCAAATACTATATTATCAGTATGCCAGTTCTTTTTCCACATGAGAAAGATGGTTATCACAGCTACAGCTAACGATAATAGAACGACTGCAAGCATTACCCAGAGATTCAGGTTATACACAAAATAAATGGTTAAAATTAACGCTTCAATTAATCCTATTCCCAACCAATACACTATTGTCGATGTTCTCTTTCCTAACAATACCGCGAAATTCTTTTTCTGATATTGCACATCTAATTCATAGTCTGGTAGCTCGTTAGCAATATGTGCAGGAAAACTCACTAGAAATAAAATTGGTATGATCCAATAATACATCGTTTGGAATTGCCCAAAGGTTAACCAAACATAAGCAGGTACTAAGGGAAATCCCACCATATAGGGTAAGATACTTATTGGTTTGTTCTTCGCATAAAGATTATAGAATATTCCGAGTAAATTTGCTCCTTGAACATAGAGTACGGACCAAAAACCTATTTTAGCCCAATAACCCACCGCAAACGCAAACCCACTGAAGAGGATAAAGAAAATGATCGTCAACCAAAAAGCGTATCTTGGACCCACCCATTCGTCCGGGATGGCCTTTCGTTTGTTATAGAGGGCATCCACTTCTCTATCCAAGTAATCATTCTGTATCCCACAAAATGCTTCTTGACAAAAGACTGTTATAACTAGGAAGATGACTGGTAAAAGTTGTATTGTTCCTAATTTTATTGCTGCGAAAAACTCACTAAAGGATAAATCACCTTTAACGGTTATTATCGATACCACTGCAGCAATAGTTGTGATAGTCATAACTGGGAGAAAATGCATTAATCTAAAGGTTCCGATAAAGAATTTAGAAATTCTCGCCAGTTGTTCTTTGAATGACTGAACCATAGTAGTATATATCGTAAATTACCTTTTATTTTTTTCAGTTAATTTTATTAGCATTAATAAAAAAAAAAAGGCAAGTGGGAGTTATCTCTCACTTATTCTGTTTTCGTAATGAGTTAATGAGTATCATCCCAGCTATCAGTGTTATCGGAATAACCATTATTGCGAATCCTATTGACACTGTTGGGCTTAAAGTAATTGTTGTAGGACCAGTTGGTGATGGGCTTGGAGAAGGATCAGTGAAGTCAATATCAAAACCTGCAAGAGCCATATGATATTTTGCTAATTCGATATTATAATCAAGTGGTTCTAATGAATCATCATAACCTATAGAAACAGGCGACCAACCTGTTACTCCTGGAGTGCCTAAACCGTCTAGGATTTCATCAACAATAATCTGACGAGGAATCATATAGCTAATCGCTTTTCGAATATGGTTTCCTGATTCCGGTGAAGCGATAGGACATAATTCTCCGGTGCCTAAATAGGGATGAAGACAATTGACTGCTATTTCATGCACTCTTGGTGATTCAATTAATTGATATTTGGCTCCACTAGGAACTTCATCTAATTGTACACT
The DNA here is from genome assembly GCA_016840945.1 of Candidatus Gerdarchaeota archaeon. Next base: position 2,915 of record JAEORJ010000118.1, on the reverse strand, counting down.
AAATTGAGCATCAACCATATCAACTAAACCTCCAGCAAGAGCTGAAAGCGCTCCTTCCTTATTGGAATAGAATTCAAAATAGACATCCTCAAAATAAGGTGTAATGCCACTCCAATCGTCAAAATAGGCATTTCTTTTTAGATGGATAACACCGTTTGTACCATCATATTCTTGTAAGTAGTATGGACCAGCGCCTAGAATTTTGTTAGGATCACTACTAGCCCATGATATGGCTTGTGCTGCATGAGTATCATTTGCAATAGAGCTCCAAATATGATATGGAACTAAATCTACAGCTAAGTTCCCATCTTGGAAGACATAGTTTTTCAAGAATTCGATTGTGCAATGAGTTGTGTCAATGATTGTTACCGAGTATTTATCGATATAATTGCTCCAATAATAGATATCAGGGCTACCAAAATCAGGATCGATTAATAATTGGTAAGAATATTGAATATCTTGTGTGGTTAATGGTGTACCATCAGCCCACTTAACATTGGGTTTTAGTTCAATGTTATAGGTAATTCCATCAGCAGAAGTGAAGGATTGTAGTAATCTACCTTCATACCATCTATCAGAAGGCTTCCTTTCCAATAATCCATTATAGATTTGATGTAACCACTGACCATCATACATTGACTCATAGAAGTAAGGATGGAAGTCTTCAAAGTCAGCTGGACAAGCATAATGAAATTCGGTTTGTCCAGGAATAGTCCAGCTTTCCATAGGTTGATAGCTTGTAGCCCATAATAGGCCATCCCACGAACCTAGATCAAAATTAACATCCATGGGATAGACGGACAATGGATAAACAATGCTGATTTCAGGTAAATCCTCATAAAGAAGCGCTTGAATATCTTCAGCATAACCAATTCTATCTTCTAAAACGAAGGTAGTAGTATAGTTTGCAATAGCCCAGTCCATTTCAGGATTGAAGTATTGGTAGAAATTATCGCCACTTGGAGTGATGCTAGGTGAATCATATAAACCAGTTGGATCAAAATCTATATCCCAAGTCCAACTAACAAAGAGAATATCATAGCCACCTTCGGAATAAGTGGGGATTGGATAAGGACCTGGGTAACTAAAAGTTCTTGGAGCGATTTGAGCCCAGCCTGTTAGGTCTAGGGTATCAACTGCTATGCCTATCTTTGGCAATTGTTCAGCCATTAAAGTTGCCCATTGATTTCTTGCTGGATCGGTATTAGGTGAAAGAATACTTATGGAAAAAAATGGTCCGGGATTGGCAGCTTTTACCGGTTCAAAGTTTATTAACTGTGAATTCATCAATAAAATTACTACAAATAACAAAAACCAATTCTTAGTATCAAAAACTTTTTTCATTTTCATCCCTTTTACTATAAAAGTAATGATTTAGTAACTCTTTTCTAATAATAAAAGAATTTTGATGTTTTATTCAATTAATTTACTTTCCAAATATTTATTACTACTATTGATTTTTTTAAATAGAATACCTCAATAAAATTACTCAAGAGTATTCTTATCATTTCAAGTAGTGAAAAAATACCAAATCTAAAATTACCTTGTGTTGACTATTATGGCGAACAAATACCTCAAAAGATTACATATTAAAACTATTATCAATTACCTCCATCCTAAGATGATCTGGGGGATAATTATAAGAGAACGCATTTTTCTTAAACGGTTTAAAAAATTACTTCGCGAAATTAACTGGGATGATTTAGCCATCAAACCAGGTGGATTTGCAGCCAATGGCTCCTTCTTGTATTATTTAGCGAAAATTTACCATGAATTACAGCCTAAAAAAACCTTAGAACTAGGATCAGGCCAGACTTCCAAATTAGCCCATAGATATACAATAGAAAATAAACTGGCAACAGTTATTACTCTCGAAAATCACACAGTCTGGTTCAACACTTTTAATGGTAATTTCACCAATCATCGTTTTCAATATTTATTACGTCCGTTAAAGGAATGCTCTTTTTGTGAACAATCATGTCTTTGGTATGATATTACTGCAGAAGACCGAAAGTTGCTTTCTAATATCAACCTATTGATCATTGATGGACCATTTGGTACCAAGCATTTCTCTCGAGTAGGTATTGTTTCTCTTCTTCCAGATATTCTAGCTAAAGATGATTTTATTATCATTGTTGATGATGCTCAACGAAAAGGTGAAATTGATACTATTAAACTAATAGAGAAACTTCTCCAAAAACATACTATAGATTATCTTCGCAAAGATTTTTGGGGATTTAAAAAACAGACTATTCTCTATACGATTAACCACCAGGAATTTTTCAACTAATTAGTAATGATTAGAAAAATTACTAGTCTCGTTTTATTCTTCGTGAGAGAACAATCATCCCTGAAATAAGGGATACTGGTATTACTAAAATTTCAAATCCAATAGTATAAGTTTGAATGAAAGATGAGGAACCATAATCAAATCCTGCTAGTTCCATCTCATGCCTTGCTAACTGTATATCGTAACTATAAGGTATCAAGTTTTCATTAAATCCTATCGAAGCACACGACCAACCTGTTACTCCCGGTAGAGCTAATCCTTCAACGATTACACTAACTATTAAGTCTCTTGGAACCATGTGACTAATAGCTTTTCGGATATGTCTCCCAGAATTTGGTCCTGCAATAGGACAATACTCACCATTACCAAGGTATGGATGTTCATTATTTATTGCCATTTCTGTTTGACCTGGATCCCTTATTAATGAATAAGTTGTTCCTGCAGGAATTTCATCTAACTGTGTACTAAATTGTGCGTCAACCATGTCAACTGCGCCATAGGCGAGAGCTAAGAGTGCCCCTTCTTTGTTTGAATAGAATTCTAAGTAAATGTCCTCGAAGTAAGGAGTAATACCACTCCAGTCATCGAAGTAGGTGTTTCTCTTCAAGTGAATAACACCATTTGT
>JAEORJ010000117.1 GCA_016840945.1 Candidatus Gerdarchaeota archaeon | reverse complement strand
TAATAGTGCTTTACGAATAAATCACCCATTATTGTATCTTAATGTAGCAGATATGGTTACTATGTGGTTACCATTCTTTTTCTGGATTGGATTATTTGCACTACTAATGTATATTCTCAAGAAATTAGATGTTAAATCATTCCATCTCATGTGGTCTTGGTTAAATCAAATAATAATAACAATTGGTTGGTTAGTAGGTTTAAGAAGCCGTCCAGGTAAAGAAGACCGCAAAAAGAAAGAATCTGTAGAAACTTCAAGTAGTGAATAGTTATTCACTACAAATTTATTCTTTTTAGAATTCTAATTGAGATGAGTTTTTATCTCCCAATAAAACCACTTTAAATTTTTGAATCTCCTTTTTCCCATTATACAAAGGATGGATTTCTAGTTCGAAATTTTTACAGGAAAAATGCGAACATTCACGTTCCTTTCGGATATTCTTTGTTAGAATAAATTTGCCTTTAACTAGACAGAAATTATCTATTCTTAAAAATTCACAATTTTGGCAATTATTACGTAATTCTGTAGATAGCATATAACTAATTTCACAATATCCTATTTAAACCCCTAAACTCAATTTGGGTTTTGTGTCATTAGAGTGAGTTTCTGTGTATCTTCTTCAAGTTCTTTGTGGATGTTCATATTAGCCATCGTCATTCGAATATGAGCATTAAGAGCTCTTTGCCATAAATAATCAAGTAAACTTGTGCACAATGTTAGTACTAAAACAATAGCCCAAATACTCCAGAATAACCAAGGCATTGATAGTCTTATGCTCATAGCTTCTCCACCTTGAGCAACCAATATCCAACTAACAATTGTTGGAACAAGAGCTATCAGGTGAGAGCTTATTAAAGGAACTAGATATAATGCTGGGTGTGGGATTTTCCTTGGAGCCATATCATGCTTTTGTTTTTTAAGATGACTATACAAACTTACATATTTTTTATAATAGATCCACCATAATATTGGTATGAAACCAAAACAGAGGGCTACTAAAAAGAAAATCAATAATTGCATAGCATTAACATCAATAGGTTCTGCACGAGGGTCATTAGGATAGTGAGAATGTCTTTCTAAATCTTCAAGATTAATAAATAGATAAATCATAAAACCAATTCCTACAGTAACAATCCCTATAATGAACCAAATAATGTATTTCCTTTCAGGAATGATTTCTAATTGAGGTGATATTCCTTTCTCCTCTTGTTCTTGTTGTACTAATTCCTCTAAATCAGGTGTTTTAATAACTAATGAATTCTCATTTTCATCAACTGGTGAGGTTTTTTGATAAATAATGCCTGCTAAAGGTTGATCCTGCTTATCAACATCTACTTTTGATTCTATATCATTTGATGGTTCAATTTTTGCTTGACAGAAAGGACATATGGTAATTTCTTCATCAATAAAAGATCCACATTTTTTACATTGAGGCATAATAATCACTACTAATGACAAATAAGGTGATTTTCATTTCAATGGTTCTTAAATTTTTACAAAAGAAACGAATTCTATTAAATTAAAATACTTCAAATTGAATCTAAATTATTTAGTTTTTCTTTTGTGAAATAATTTATTGTATATCCTGAAAACTAGTGATTTCTTAGTGTTTTCAATTTGCTGTTTATCAACAATAAAGTAATTTCCTAATTGAATAATAACAAAAACACCTATTATTGAAACTGAAAAACCTAAACCAAAATTCCTCCAGAAAATCCTTCTTTTTGGGAAACTTTTGGGATCAAGAGGATCAGTATTACTCATATACTCATCGTAGTCAGAATATCCATCGTGATCGGTATCCCATTCGTTTGGATCTGTGCCAAGTAGAGGTTCCCAATAATCGCTCAATTTATCATAATCATTATCTTTTGATAAGCATACTAATAATCTCCTGTAAATAAAATCATAATCATAATAGCATGTACCAACCATGGTAAAATCTCCATTTGGAAAACAAATCATATCATTAATATTACTATAAGAAAACCTATTGCTTTTGATGAACCAATCTAAACCTTCTGTAGTGAAATGAGCTAACAAGGCAGTTTCTTTATTCCTTACTCCTGATTCACCTAAACCAGCGATAAAATATGAATTACCATTCTGAAAAGAAATAGTATTAACAATTTCATTTTTATCATGTGAGCCAAAAGTTGTTGTGAAAAGAAT
>JAEORJ010000116.1 GCA_016840945.1 Candidatus Gerdarchaeota archaeon | reverse complement strand
GAGGTAAAAGCTGCCATACCATTTATTGAGCCATCTATTAAACCTATAAGAGTATCTTCTTTCATTTTGAATTGTATTTCTGCTTCATCAGCTTCTTCATTAATCCACTCACTTGGTGTCCCATCTTCTACATGAAAATGCCAGAATTCATCTGTGTCAGTAAAAAAATATTGAATGGTTCTTGTCCATCCTTTAAACTCTTCAATTGCATCCTCATCTAAAAGTTTCTGCCTTGCAGCTTCTAATGCGTCAATTACTTCCTTTTTTGTTGTCATGTGAAAATCCCACATTTAAGCTAATTATTTAACCATATTGCATATAACTAATCACTATTTAAAATCACTGGAAAGTTAGGCTCTGATTTCTGTCGGAAAACAAATGAATTTTTTTTATCCAAATAAAATTTATAAGACTGATTGAGCATTGAATTACGTTATATGTGGTGGAGATTCTTTAAATGAATACTTCTAAAATTACAATAGATGAGTTAAAACCAAAATTTATGAATGAGTCATCCAGGTATAATAACTGGTATATGACTGCTGATTTTACCCATAAAGATATTGAATATTGTTTGAAGCTTTCTATTACTGAAGGAACCCTTCTTGGTCAAACAAGTTATGCAAGTCTTTCTTGGGAAAAACCCAATATTAATGATGATGATGATGGAACACAGATTTTAAAAAAACCTAAACATGATATCAACCTAGTTACCGATGTTGATAAATTTGACTTCACATCAGATTCAGAGAAATTAATTGTTGAAATGGGTGATTTGAAAGCCATTTGCAAAGAAGATGAAAGACAATTTATTTCTAAAAACCCGCAATTAAGTTTGGATATTACAGCTAAACCACGAGGACCAATATTCTATTGGGGTAAGAAAAAAGGGGCATTATGTGAAGTAACTGAAGAGACCAGGGTTGCCGGTATTGAATCACTTTCAACAATTGAAGGCAAAATTAAGGTTAATGGTGAAGAGCTTAAAGTAAATGGCACAGGATTATTTGAACGTGTATGGTTTGGAAAATTAAATTTCTTCCAGATTCGTATTATGAATTGGGTTTATGCCAATTTTGATCAACTTTATACATACCTTTGTCATTGTGAGTCTCAAACAAATGAAGGTAAACCGCATCATTTTGAAACCGGGAAAGTATACCTTATTGATTCAGATGAATACTTGTTTGCTGAAAGCCTAGAAGTTGTACCAGATAGCTGGGTTTATTTTGAGGAAGCTAAAAGGTTTATTCCTTGGGATCAATCTGTTGAAATCAAAACTAACCTAGGCAAATTGAAATACTCTATCAAACCCTATCGCTATCCACAATTGATTCAACCTCCAATAAGAATGGAAGCTTTTGTTGTAGATAGTATTCCTGGCTGGAGTTCGCTTTTCTATGACTTACCTGTGAAATTCAAAGGCAGATTCCACTTCAATGATGGAGAAAAATTAGAACTAACAAGTGGTCGAGGTATCAACGAAATAATTAGACTTGTTCCATTATAATGAAGAGAGAGAAATCTCTCTATTTTCCTTTTATTGCAGTTTCAATGTTTTCCCAAATTTTTGTTAATTTTTTGGAAACAGAATTTTCAGGCATTTCAAAAACGCTTTTGCCTTCAATTATACTTTTTGGCACGATTTCATCAAAAGGTATCTTACCACCTATTAAAATATCATTTTCCTTGCAGTATTTTTCTATTTTGGCAGTATTTTCTTTGTTTAAATCATACTTGTTAATACAAACCATTGATTTAGTTTTGAAATGATCAGCTACACCAATTACACGCTCTAAGTCATGTATTCCACTTAACGTTGGTTCAACAACTATCAATACCAAATCCACACCAGTGATAGAAGCAATAACAGGGCACCCAATCCCAGGTGAACCATCAACCAAGATATATTCTTTATTTTCTTTGCGAGCTATGTCTCTAGCTTGTTTACGAATCTCATCAACAACTCGCCCTGAACTACCTTCACCAATTTCCATTACCGCATGGACAAAAGAACCATATCTTGTTTTTGATTGATAAGCTTTAGCAGATAAAACCTTTTTCAGTGTTAAAACATTTTCAGGGCACAAATTTATACAGAGACCACAACCTTCGCATTTATGATAAAAGAAATCATCAGCTGTTATTGCACCATATCGACATGCTTCTCCACAAATATTACATTTTGTACACAAGTCTTCATCTCTTATTGCTTTTTGAGAAATAAATAATTCATCTTCTTTTTCAATTGTTGGTTTTAATATTAAATGTAAATCAGGAGCATCTACATCAGCATCAGCATATACTGCTTTCCCTTTAGCAAGAAAAGCTAAACCAGCTGTTACAGTTGTTTTTCCAGTTCCACCTTTTCCACTAATAATCGTTATTTGCTTAACCATTTGTTATTTGCTCCTTTATTGCTTCAAATAAACTCTGAAATTTTTTCTTCCATTCAGGTTTAAATTCCACAAGATTAATACCTTGTGAATAAGCTTCAGCAATAGCTTTTTCAAATGGTATTTTCATTAGAATAGGTATCTTTTCAGAATTACAATAATAATCCATTTGGTTATCAAAATCACCTAGACCTGATCTATTTATAATTACTCCAAAAGGAATTCTTAGCTTTCTAACTACTTCAACAGCTATTTTCAAATCCCACAAACCAAAAGGTGTTGGTTCTGTTACTAAGATACAATAATTACTTCCATATATTGTCTCAATAACTGGGCATGAATTTCCAGGTGGAGCATCTAATAGCGCTATTTTTGAATCAATAATTTGATCCTTTACAGCTTCTATAATGGGTATTGCTCGAGGTTTACCAATATATAATTCACCATCTACAAAAAGCATATCATAAACAGTGTGTCCTATGTTGATCAGTCCAATTTCACTATCTTTTCTAGTAATTGCACCTTCTGGACATAATTCTTTACAAGCTTCACAGCTCATACAAAGTTCAGGAAAAAGTAAAATATTTTGATTTACTAAAGCTATAGCATTGAACTCACACTTTTCTGCACAGATACCACATTTTGTACATTTATTCTCATCTATTAATGGAGTAAATACTGACACTTTTTTAGTGGTTGTTATTTTTGGGTGCAAAAAAATATGAGCATTTGGCTCCTCGACATCGCAATCTAGATATTGACTATTTTCAAGAGATAAAGCTAGATTGGTTGCAATTGTAGTTTTACCAGTACCGCCTTTACCGCTTGCAACAGTAATTCTCATAATTAATTTACCTTTATCGAATTAATTTTAATAAGAAGAACAAAAAATGTTGCTCATTCTTATTAATGATGATGTCCGCTTCCAGAACAACCATCGGTTTCTGTTGCTTGCACTAATTGATTTTTGTTATATAATTCGAGTGCATCTTTAACGAGAGAATTTTGAGTAATAAAAACTCCAATATCATGATCGTTAAACAACATAATTGCTTTACGTCCTAAACCTTTACAGATTAGCACGTTAGTCCCAATTCCTTTTAGAAAAGTCGGAACGGGTTCAGTACCACCAAAATGGTCTCCTCCATTATCGACAGTTTTGACTTCTTTAGATTCTGTGTCATATAATGCAAATAATGGTGCTCGACCAAAGTGATCTGCTAACAAACCATCTAATCCTTTATCATTTATTACTGGAAATGCTATTATCATATCAATACCTCAATTACGATTTCTTCCTTGCCCCATTCCTCTACCTTGTCCTCTTCCACCACTGGTGCTTATATGACCTCTATTTGTTGGATTATCTATAGGTATTAGTTGATTATTTTTCAGCTTAATTATCCCATCAGAAATTTTCCCAATATAAGAGTACATTTTAACATTAGCTGCATAGAATAGTCTATATGCATTTGGACCCATATTCCCAGAGATTATAGCACTTATACCTCCTTTATTAATAATATTTTGAGCCGCACTTATCCCTGCGCCATGTTCTTCATATTGAGCTTGATTTAACATGACTTCTACTGCCATGTTATCAGTATCAACAATAAGAAACCGACTACAACGCCCAAACCTTGGATCAACTTCAGAGTCCAAAGTATCACTTACAGCAGATATAGCTAGTTTCATTTTTGACACCTATTCTTAATAGTAAATATATACTAGTTTAACACTTAGCGGAATTCTTTTAGTTCCTTTTTCAAGAATTTTATTTCCTCTTCCAAACCCCTGATTCTGTGTGTTAATTGTTCCTTTTGAAAATCAGGATTGTTTTTACTTAAATTTTCCATGGCATTAGCCCATAGTCCATAATCATGATTTTTTTCAGCTAAATCTTTTAGATAAGCATCCATTTGGTCTGTTTTTTTAATATAATCCGCACATGGTCCTCTACCAATTCCTCCACCTGCAAATCCTGGAGAATAACTATAACGTATCCAACCTGGTATCCCAGTTAATTCGTACATTCGCTTGTGACGACCTCTATTACTTCTATTTTGACCATTTTGCATATTTTTCACCTAAATTAGTAATAATATCAAAAAAAGTTAGTTTAACCTAACTTATAAATATTTTTGTGCATACGAACAAAAAGATTAAAAGACAAATTTACCGAATAATAAAGTAGAATTACTAGGAGTAGATCTGATGAGATATTATCGTTGCAGAAGAGGAAGAAGAATGGGACCAAGTAGTTTTGATGATGATTCAGATTACATATCAAGGGGACGACCATTAAAAGAAGTGCTAGTCGAAGACTTTCCAAAAGTTAATGAAGTGATTCCAAGTCCTTTACTAAATAATGTTGAAATAATACTAACTATTGCAGAATACGAAGCTATGAGATTGGTGGATTTAGAAGGATTAAATCAGGATCAAGCAGGTGAATTAATGAATGTCTCGAGAGGAACCATTTGGCGTTTATTGGAGTCAGGTAGACAAAAGATATTGTTAATGGTGACTCAGGGAAAAAAAATAATCATTGAAAATCAATGTGTTTTAAATGAAAGTTAATTCATTTCATTGTTTTGTTAATTATTTCTTAATATTATTATAATTGAGCCATTCAATATTATTCATTAAATATGCAATATTTAATCGATGAGATGATTGTTTACTACCAAAACTTGCCAATTTTGCTATAACCCACTCAAAACTAAATTTAAAATTAAATTTAGCCCAAATTGACACCACAGCATTGAAATATACTAAACAAAACAGTGCCACTAAAATAGCAAGATATTCTTTTCCAAATCCAAATATAGATGATTTTAAAAGATTAATTGGATGGCTAAACATTCTTAGCATATTTGATAACACCCATCTTGGTAAAATTTCAAATATCTGTAAACAATAAATCGTTAAAGAAGCCATACTCCATAATCGCATATATTTTACTATTGGATTTTTAGCAAACTTCGCAGCTTTTCCTTTATACTCCACCAAATGAAAAATAAGCATTATAGCGCAAATTTGACCTCCTGCTTTTAACATATAGTTACCAATAGCTGGTCGACCATTACTTAATGTAAAAAATCCACGCCATAAAAGTATACCACCAGTTCCCATCATACCCAATCCACCTAAAGCTCCCCATAAAGGCAATCTTCTAACTGGCTTCTCTTGTGCGAGAGTCATTCCAATCATAGTACCACTAAAAGAGGTTGCTAAATACGGGAATAGTGGCTCTAAATCTCCTGCTAATAATGCCATTATCCAAGCTTTAAATGAAGCGTTTTCTGCTTGGAAAAATTGGCTTGGCCATTTAGTATTATCATAAATACTAGGGGGAGGATTTTCAGGTACAATCCAAGGCATATTATCAACCCAATTATGAATAAAAGTAGTTGAAACTAGAACACTAATAATTAATATAGCATAAACTAACATATTTCTAAGAAATTTTTTGTATCCATTTTTTCTTAATAACAATACTTGAATTATACCATTAATAATCATACTCCAACCAATAATTTGAAGAGTATTCATGGTGAAAAATCTCTCCCAGAGAGGACGAAGATTTCGCCAATCACCAGTTAACAATGATTGACCAAAGTAACCCCAATACCCCAAATTATCAGCAAAAACTCCTGCCAGTAAGATTCCAAAACCAGTTATAACCTGTTTTATTAATATCTGTCTAGCGGGATTATTTTTTATCTTATTAGAAATTGAATAAGAGTTTACAGTTGATGAAATTAATAAGAAAAAATCATTCCATGACATAAAAAAGAAAGTAATCAAGCCAATAAGTAGAACAGGTAATGGTAAACTAAGTATTTTGCTTGAGTCTTCTTTTACCCAAGTGTAATCATACAAATGTTCAAATGTATGCATAAAAGTCATCGCAAAAATAGCTAATCCTCTAAGAAAATCAAAGGTTATAATCCTTCGTGGTAATTTTGAGCTTTCAATGTAAGATAAATCAGTGTTTTTTCCAATTAAATTCATTAGTTATATCCACATCTACCTATTTGGAAAAACTTATCCCAAGTAACAAAAATTGTTCCTAAATATAACTTTGTTTGAATTAATCAATTGTAAAGTAAGTTAATACTATATCAATTCGAAAAAATTTCTAGTAAAAATATTCAATAATGATTATTAATAATGATAATTGTGGTACACTTGTCAAAATTATATACTGTTGATAAGCTATTAATGCTTAGAATAGGAAAATATGGTATAATTAATCAATACGGGAATTATGTAAAGGCAATAATAACTGCCTTCCTTTATGATCTTGTTATTGAAAAAAGAATTGCTTTAAAAATTCGTGATGAGCATACTGTCATTTTAAAAGTCATTGATGATAGTTACATTGGTGATCCATTTTTAGATGAGATGTTTTCTTATATCCGAGATTGTCCTAAAGAATATACTGTTGAGCATTGGATAAAACGTTTTACTGATTCATTTACCATTGTGGAAGAGAGTTTAATTTCATCATTAATTAAAAAAGAAGTCTTAATTAAAAATCCTAAAAATATTACAATAAAATTAGTGTTTATAACTATATTTGGTATTATTTTATTGCCTTTTATTGTTATACCCATTTTATTGTTATCTCAACCCCATTATGGTTTAAGAGATAATACCTTTTTAGAAGATCTTAAAACTGAATTTAAGGAGAATCTCTCACCTACAGCAGATACTCCAGCGGACATCAGAGCTCTTATTTCATTTGTTAAAGCAGCAAATATGAAACCTAGCTGGATCTCTAATAAAGAAATGCAATTGGTAAATCTTCAATATTATCGATTTTACGATTTTGATTTCTATGATGAAAATCTAAAGGTTATCATCAGCTTCTTTGATCCAAATATCAATAAAGCGTCATTTTAAATGAGGTTAAATCTAATCATTATTTGCTTCGCCTAATGTTTCAAGTAAGGTATTTAACTCAATAACATCAGTCATTGCATCAGAAAAATTGTTTAGGCTATTTTGTAATTGTGTTGTACCAATTCTCATTTTTTCAACTACTTCACGTAATCCCTGGCAAATATTCATTTGAATATAACCAAACCTATTTGCAGCGCTATTTAAGGTCATAAATCGATGTTGCATATTAATCATAAAAATAGTGCTTAACAAACCACTTGAGTTTGTGGGAATAATATTCATTATTGCTAATTCTTGAAAAGTTGAACTCTCTATAACACTGAAAATAATGTCAGGGATAAATATTAAAACAAAATCTGTTGTTTCAGCTGATTTAACATACTTTGCTATTTCTTTAGCTCTCCTAATTATTTCCTTATTGAGTCTATCAACAGATATTTTATCAAGATGAAAATCAGGATTTTCCTCAATGTATTTTGGAGTAATAAATTTACAATCGATAGGTATGAGTAGATTACTGTTCGGTAATTGAACAGCAAAATCTATTCTACTACCAGAAATATCATTTGGAGAATATTGTTTCTTTACGAATTTTTTAGGTAAATTAGATAATAACATATCAACAATATTTTCACCAAAACCTCCCTTAGTAGTGGGTTTAAGTTGGAGATAATCAAAGAACTTCTGCATCTCTCGTGTTGTTTGATCAACAGCATATTGCATCTGCTCTTTGTAAATATCTACTTCTAATCTTTTCTTTTTATGAATTATGATTTGAACTATCAATCCTATTAATCCTAAAGCACAAGCTGTTGAAATTAAAATGTAAATGATTAAATCAGCCATTTCACCTACACCTCGGCTGTTTTATTTCCACTAATAATCAATCAAATCTTGCTTATAAAACGAGGTAACATAAAAAAGAAAGAAAAAAAGCTTACATTCCATCAAAAATATCTTTTTCTTCTTCCTCATCTTTTTCTAAAACTTCAAGACTAAAAGAATAACCAGTGTTGATAACTTCCTGTAATTTCCCTTTTAATTCTAATTCCTTCTGACGTCTACGACGCGCCCTAATTGATAGGAAAATAATAGGAATGACAACAATCAAAGCATAAATTGGAATAAAATAATACCCAAAAATGCGATTCAATTCATAAATCTTTAATGGGTTTCTACCAGAGTAATATTCGTCTCCATCATTTACTCCGTCACCATCTGTATCTTCATTATTAGGGTCAGTGCCTATTACAATTTCGAGAAAGTCATTCAAATAATCATTGTCACTATCGCCACTCAAAGGATTTGTTTCATATATGAAAATCTCATCATAATCACTCAAGTTATCATAATCACTGTCATCCGAAGAAGGATTTGTATAGTAATAGAATATTTCAAGATAATCACCAATATTATCATCGTCTGTGTCAATTTCATTTGGATCGGTGCCATAGGTGAACAATTCAACATTATCATCCAAAAAATCACCATCGGAATCAGGATCGTTCGGATCAGTTTCATAAATGAAAATCTCATAATAGTCATATAAGGTATCACTATCGCTGTCTATACTATTTGGATTGGTTTCCCAAACATATACCTCATTATAATCATTTATACCATCATGATCAGTATCAGGATCATAAGGATTGGTTCCTAATATTGTTTCTTCAAAATCAGGTATACCATCGCTATCAGAATCTAAAGCTTCTGGTATACTTTGGTCATCATTTGGATCAGAACCATATTCTATTTCTATACCATCTTGATAACTGTCACCATCGGTATCATTGTTGTTTGGATTTGTGTTATAAAGAAATACCTCTTCACCGTCTAGCAAAGCATCCCCGTCTGTATCAGAATCCAATGGATTAGTATTATAGATTATTACTTCAGAATAATCCATTAATGAATCAGAATCTGTATCATTATATGTTGGATTAGTATTCCAAATATATAATTCATCATAATCACTTAGCAAATCTAAATCCGTATCATTAGTATTAGGATCAGTTCCATATTGTAATTCTATACCATCCAAAACCATATCATCATCAGTATCATTATCTAAAGGATTTATTGAATAGAGAAATATTTCAGCCCAATCATTGACCAGGTCATAATCTGTATCAGATAATGTAGGATTTGTATTATATGTTATTACTTCATCAAAATCCGATAATAAGTCACTATCTGTATCGTTATTTGTTGGATTAGTATTGTAAATCATTATCTCAGAATAATCATATAATCCATCTAAATCTGTATCATTTGAAGTAGGATTTGTTCCAAAATTGTATTCCATAATATTGATCAAATTGTCATTGTCAAAATCTAATTCAGAATCGTTTGTTATTGGATTTAAGCCATAAACAATCTCATATGCATCATTCATTCCATCTAGATCAGTATCGCTTTCTAATGGGTTAGTGCCATAGATAAATAACTCATCATAGTCAGTTATTGTGTCATAATCAGTATCATTTAATCCAGGATTAGTATTGTAGATGTTTATTTCATCAAAATCTGACAATCCTTCTAAATCAGTGTCAGATGAGTTTAAATTAAGGGTGTTAGGATACTCTATTGTAGCAGAGATATTTTTAGCTCTTACTTGAGTGTAATCTTCATGGTAAGTTGTATCATGTCCATAACAAATGAAAATGCAACTTATACCAGTTTTTAAATTTTCATAAGTTTGATTTACCAAGAGTTCTTCCCCATCTTTTGCTATCATAGTTGATGTTCCATTCAATATTTTCATTGTAAATAAAACATCATTTCTTACTAAGCCCAAATTATCTATAGATCCATGGGTGTTAATTTCTGGATTGTCAACATTATTAATAGTTCTAAATTCACCACTAGTACTTTCTAATGTATCTCGGAGCTGGAAGTATTGATTCGTGAGTAATGAACCGGTATTTTTGTCATATCTTCCAACACCAAAACTTAGATAATATATGCTATAATTTGAATAGACATTCCAGTCAATTGTGAGATTTAGTTCAAAATTTGATGTTGTGTAGTCGAAATAGAGCACATAATTTTCACCAATAAATGGAACTGAATCTGTTGTCCCCTCAAAATTAAAGTAAATATAATCTCTTGTTTTTTCGCTTATAATATCTGAATCAAGGATTTTTTGGAAATCATAGAATGAATTAATTTTATGGGAAAAATAGTAATCAGCTTCGTAAAAATCCGTTAATCCATCAAAATCAGTATCAACAGCTAATGGATTTGAATAATAAAATTTCACTTCTTCTCCGTCTAGTAATCCATCACCATCTGTGTCAGGATTTGTAGCATTTGTTCCATAGGTTGATTCTTCTTGATCATTTAATCCATCAGAATCACTATCCGGTATATTGATTTGCTCTTCACCGAAAACAACTCTTGTTGCTTGATTCTCCACAAGATCATATGATAGCGCTAACCAGTTACTTGATCTGGTGATATTTGATACTCGAACTTCATCTATAGACCCATCAAATCCTCGTTCATTGTTATGATCAATCCAATCACCAATTGTAAAATCATAACTATTATCATTGATTAAACCAGGTGCAGATGTTACTGACCAAAGACCTCCGTTCACATATAGTCTTATATATGAACCATCAAATGTTGCAGCTACATAACTCCAGGTATTACTAGGTATTAATGAGGTTGTTGATGGAGTATACCTTACACTATTTATATAAAAATCAGCTTTTAATACATTAGATGGTCCCCAAACTATTCTATACCCATCCCCAGACTCACTCTTTGCCATTATTGTATTCCAATAATCATAAATTTGTGGATTAATCCATGCTTCCATTGTGATAGCATTTCTAATTTTCAAATTTGTTGCTTCAGGTATTTGAACATAATCATTAACACCATCAAACTCATTTGCTTTAGCTATTTTTCCTTGAACGTTTTGATTAGATCCGCTATTTGTGCCATTATTTAAGCACTTGCTTGAATCATAATGTAACCCACTAGTTTCTTCTAAGTGTTGAACTATAACATAATCATTATCCCACACATTTTGGGGAATAGCAGTTGAATTTGCCCCGCTATTACCATAGAACATCAGTATTTCATTGGTTCCAGATAGAAATGTAGGAATCTTAATCCAAAGATAAGCATAATTACTATCAAAATACTCTATTTCAAAATCTAATTCTTGTTCATTCGCGACAAAACGCAAATCACTGTAATCAACATTCATTTTCCCTGATTCATATTCAATTTGTATAAAAACTGGAAAATCATTAACTCCAGCAAAATTATTATCAATATAGATATTTTTGTAATAAGCCCAATCATTATATGATTGTATAGTTAAAATCTGATCTTGATCAGGCATACTCATCAATTTAATCGAAGGATCAATTATCTTCGTAGTGCTTTCAATTATTACATTTATACATAATAGAAAAGCTATACTTAGCACTACTATATTGATCAATTTAGCCCTTTTCAAAATCCTCACCTTATTATTCTCGAGGTAATTATTAAAACCTTAATCTTTTCATAGTTCAAAAATTTAGTGTTTATTTTTTTTTTC
>JAEORJ010000115.1 GCA_016840945.1 Candidatus Gerdarchaeota archaeon | reverse complement strand
ATTCTATCAATTTTCTCTTCCACTAGCTTTATTTCATTGGTATATCTATCAATATTTAAAATAGTAGAATTAAAATCATTACTTTCAATTAGCTCTTTTCTTAACAAATCAATAATGTATCCAGCTTTTAGAAGAATTATTGAGTTAATAAATTGGGCCACTATAACAATCATAACACCATCTTGTTTTTGTTTGTCAGGCAAACGATAAATAATGTGCAAACCCTCGGATTCAATTGATTGTATTGTTTCATCAATTGTTGATTCAGCATAAATTTGAATTGCTGTTAGGAAACTCATTAGCAAAACGTCATCTACGACTATTTTTGAATCATAGGTTTTTGAGTAGAGCTTTAATCCAGCTGAATTTATAACATAAATACCAGAAATCATTTGTTCAACAATTCCTCATCAATTAGTGTTCTCAAATGCAACACACCAGCAATTGCTATCAAGTAATAACCTGTGACAAACATTACATCATTGTAATTCTGATATTGCTCATAAATTTCGTTCCAATCAAGATAGGAAAACATAATATCAGCTGCAGCAGTGATAACAATCCCTAACATTATTAACAACCATGAAACACCAATTTTTCCTTGTCTATATTTAAAGAAAATCAATCCTAAAACGAATATCAAAATGATATCCCAGAAAACATAAAAAGTTGAAACTGATTTTTCAAGGAAATTATAATCCTCATACAAGTAAATATCTTCTGCTAATGTGAAATAAATTGCTAGACCTGCACCTATAAGGACAAGTGACCAAATTATTGTTAAAACGATATTTCTAGGAATTTTCACCTGTCTATCTTCAAGAATAAGTGCAACTAACATTATAATATACCCAATGATCCAGAAAGCATCTGCTAAAGATGGATATGGGTCTTGATGAAGGAAGAGATCAAGAATTGCCCAAGTAATTTCTGCTACGGTCATAAAGAAAAAGGCGATTCCTAATAAAAACCACACTCTACCTGATTCGCTCTTCAAACCATATTTAAAAGCAACTATTGTTAGAAAAATAAATGCTAATGATGAAGAAAATGTTGTGGAAAAATTGCCATACCATGAATAAGCATTCTCAGATAAAAGCATTGGTAAAGCGATTACCAATTCAGCTATTGCAAAAGTTGTTATTAAACCAATTATGAAATTTAATGTAAAAGGCATACGGGATTGATTATAAGAAATATTCATTTGTTTAAAATACTTGGATGAAATTTGTTGAGACTTTTTATAAGCATCAGAAGAACCATTTAATGCATCAACAAATAAATTGTTTTTAGGTTTAAAGATAGCATTTAGAAATTTCTCAAATTTCTTATAGATCTTATCTTTATCTGAAGAAATTGGAACGATTAGTAATAGTAGATTATCTTTATTAGTCGTATCTGTGAAAGCAAAAACTCTATCGTTTTGCAATTCAATATTTACTATACCACTTGTACCAATAGTTTGCCCCATTTGAGCGATACTACGAATAAGACCAAAGAGTTTGTCTTGTTCAATTGTTTCAACACCAGCCATTTTAATTGCTTCTTGTGATGTAACATCAATTAAATGTAAGCTAAAATTACTCATGGTTTTTCTACATCTACTATTTATTTGTATAAAATATTATTATTAAAATAAAAAAGCTTAAGTTCAATCTAACTTAAAAAGATAACGGAATAGACATTTCAATTGTTAACTAAACAAAAATTAAGAAATAAAAAAGAAAAAAGTAAAGAGTTATTCTTTACTTTAGTTGATTTTTCTTATTAATTGAAGCTAAGCTAACTATTACAGTTATACCAAAAATAGCTCCTACAGCTATGAATAAACTAAATCCAGGAAAAACACCACTAGTCCAAACAGAAGTTGTTAGTAAATCAACTACAAGGGTAACAGAATCATCACAAGCGATGAATTCTGATCCAGCATAATAACCCTTAACTTTGTAAGCACCAGTTTTTAGGGTAATCTCTGTAGTATAATCACCATCTTCATCGATCGATACTGTAGCATTGTATGTATCATAAGTATTGTCTTTATTGACAATGGTTAAGTAAATCAAGCGATCTCCAGGATTTGAAGGCACAACACCTTCTGGTACACCATCTAAGAAACTGAGGGAACCATAGATTTCAAATTTATTCTCATTGATGATTTTTGCATTGATATCTAAATCACTTCTATAAACAACTGTAGCAGAGATTGTTACACCACCATAGGCTTCTAAATGGATATCACCAGTGAAATCTACACTATCACCAGGGATTACCTCGACGCAAGCAATTAAATGAGCTTCTACTGTATCTGTAAAGGCAACATCTGGACCTGGTGTTATCACTACATCATATTTTATTTCCTCACCTGGTGCGAAATTAATGATCTTACCAATATCAATCCCTGAAATGTTCCAACCAGGAGTAACATCTAAAACATTGACGTAGATATCTTTGTATTCTTTGAAGGGATTAACAATGTTGAACGTGCCAGTTACTGGACCAAATCGTGAATCTAATTTCATATCGGGCATTGGAGCACCAGCACTTAGAACTTCAAAAGTACCAATGTTTTCTTGGGCAAGATTATTTCCAGCATCATTTTCCAACGCGTGTTTAGTAATTACTACTTTTACGCATGAATGAATATCCTGCAAACCATCTGGTTTATCAGCTGTATTATATGATGGTTTCCACTGAACATAACAAGTACGACTGGTTCCATGAGGAACATTAACCGTTGCTTGACCAATATATCCCCAAGTACCAGAATCACCTACACCAATTGGTTTATTCTCATAAAAAGTAACAGTAACTCCTGTAGCATCGACTTCGCCAATATTCCAGATTCGAGCATAAAGTCTGTTAAATTCATTGAGTAAAGGTTCATCACCAATACCAATAGGATTATCATTACCATCTCTATGGCGATAATGACCATAACCATTAACTGGACTATCGCACCAAATATCTGGTGTTTCGTATGGTCCTGGATGACCAGGAGGATTACCCCATTCAGTTATCATCAAATCAGGAACACCATCTCCAGCATTGGTTACTGTAATATCATAACCATCGAATGAAAAATCATCTACTGATATGTAAATACCATTATCTGTATCCTCAAATGAATCTCCTACATCATAGAGACAATCATCAACAGAAGCAGTACCAGGAATACCATCTTGATCAGTACATTCATCATCATTTGGTTCATTCTTGTCTACAAGATAAATGTAGACACCTTCATCAGGCAACCATGCATCTTCAGCTTTTTGTTCGATTACTTCGACCATATAATAAACCGAATTAGATACTTTTACTTTTAAGGCTTGGATATCACCAATAATTTCCAAATGTCTTGGTCTAACATGAAATGAATCAGAGCCACCTAAATCAATTACTTCCATATTATTGCCAGTATCGAACCAACCTGTTCCATCGAATAATTTACTGTAGGTATTTAATGCTGAAGGATATGCTCGAGCCATAAGACTGTACCAACTTTCATAATTTTTGGTCCCACCTTCATTTGAGCCATGAGTATGTTGTAAACCAAACAAGTGACCCATTTCATGAGCTGTTCGTCCCCAAACACGTTCAATATCACTTCCAGCATTTTCACCGCAAAGTGTCGCAGCTATTGTGAAAGAACCATCATCGGTATCAATATTGATATTTTTACCAATAGAAGCCCAACCACGCCACCAAGCAGTATTGATCCAAACTATGACATAATCATAATTAGCAAAATTAATATCACCATCAGCTAAAGCAATAGCATCTTGAACAACGGTTTTCCAATTGTTCACGACAAGTGAACCAGCATCTATAGTACCATAATGATTCCAATTATTACCAAGATCGTACCAACCTTCTACTTGATAATTGATGGAAATAGCTCCATCACTTGCATTTTGATAAAATTGATTAATTGTTTCCATGATATCTTCATGCTCTGGAATTGTCCATCGGGTAGCAAGATGATCTGATGGATGAACACAAATAACAGCAAAATTCTGTGGACCACGGCGATCCATAGTTGTAAAGCTAGATTGTAATGATTCAATTGATTTCTCGAGAGTAACGGGTGTGATTTCAACGGTATTTGGATCAGTGTATGAAAAAGAAATCTTGTTGTTATTTTCAGTAGGCAAGCTCATAGTATAAATAGCTAGGAAATTGCTTAAAATTAGCAATAAACCTAAAATTATAACAGGAGTTTTTTTACCCAAATATAATCCTCCGAAATAATGTCGGTTGCTTTTAATGATAGTAGTTTATACTTACTTTGCCTTTATAAACGCCATTGTTTTGGCAATAGAGGAATTTGAATAATTTTTTTAGCATATCACCTTGTTTTTTTCTAGAATTCTTTATTAAGTGAAAAGCTATTTTGTTTAAATTGGAGGGATGAATCTGTCCTATACATTCGATGATTCTATAGATAAAGAAAAGGATGTCTTTTTTGACTATACTAAATCTCTAAGACCACTAACTGGTAAAGTGATGTTTTGCCCAAAATGTGGATCAAGAAATTTGTTTAAGGAAAAAGCTTCAGGAGTTGAATTGAATTATTTCTGTAAAAATTGTAGTGTTCGATTAAATGATTTTTGGAAAGATGTTGAAAATGGTCATAGAGCTCTTACTCATTGCGAAAATTGTTATCAATTAACCTTTAATCGGATGATTTATTGTATCCATTGTGGGACAAAACAACAAAGAATAGCAGGAAGAAGTTCTAAACAATTATCCAAAGAATTAGATAAAAAAAGGAGAGATTCGGATGTAGGTAACATTGTAGATAGTATAGTTAGCTCAGATTGGCCAATATGTTGTTCATTGTGTAGTTGTGTACCATTTTTGTTTCTAGGTATTTTTGGGTTTTTAATACATTCCTTTATTAGAATTAGGCGAAAATTGGATAAATGAAAAAAAGAAATATTTTAATGAAAGAACTAATAATTGATAGTTAGGGTGGGATGAATTGTCATATTCTTTTGATAAAAAATCCGTAGATGAAGAAGATGAAGAAAGTAAGAAAGAATTAATTATTCTTAGAGATATTCCAGGTGAAGAAATTTATTGCCCAAATTGTGGGACAAAGAATTTTTTTAAGGAAGATTTTGCTCATCTAGATAATAATTATTTTTGTAAACAATGTAAAGTCAGAATTATAGTTTTTTGGGAAAAATATCAAAAAAAGCAAATGTCAGTAGTTAATTGTGAGGTTTGCAATCAAATCACTTTTGCTCAGCCGAAATATTGTATGCATTGTGGTTCAAAACATACAACCAGTCCACGTGAACCTTTAGTAGATGTTGATCCAATGTATAGAGAACAAAGAGAAATGGAGTATAGAGCAGAATTAAGACCAACTTATAGTACGCAAACAGTTATTTATACAGGTAAAAAAAGAACAGATTTAACCAAAACTAAAAAAATAATTGCATGGGTTGTTGGCATCTGTTCATTAATCGGAATAGTTTTAATTATTTTATTTATGATAGAATTATGTAAAGAATTCTGATAAATAATTAAAATTTCACCTTCCTAGAGTAAGACATATTTTTAAATTTACAATTGATTAAAATCAACTATGAAAGCTGTTCAATTAATTGAAATAGGTAAAGATT
>JAEORJ010000114.1 GCA_016840945.1 Candidatus Gerdarchaeota archaeon | reverse complement strand
TTGTCCTGAATGCTGCAAATTAATGGAAGTGAAGGAATCTGAGGATATTAATTCCATTAAGCTTTGTGTATACTGTTTAAGAAAATATCGTCCAATACTCTAGGAATATAATTGATTATTCCTTTTCTTTCATTTTCTTTTAAGGATTCAGAAAGTGCTAGAAGTATTTATTTGATGGTTTGTTTGTTTGATTCAGAAATCCTAATTGATAGGAAATGAAAAAAAAAAGAGATTGAAGGATTTTACTGATCTAATAATAGAATGTAAATTGATTAATTAGGAATCAATACTGTACCTTCGAAGAAATTCATTTGAACATAGCCATAAACTATGCCATAAAGTTTCATACCTTCAAAATCTCCAAATCCATGCATATTGAATACTCCAGTAAGAATATATTCGCCTGCATTGATATCCGCATTCAAATCAATAGTCATGGCTTTTATTCCAGAGAAACCTCCAACATAGTCATTCCAAGTTATATAGAAAATCGATATTCCGTTAACAGTCATTGTATTGGTCACAGTATTATGATTTACTTTAAAATAAGAATCTAAATAACCATATATTGGTGAATCACCGATATACCCATCCAATATGATGTGGGTACATTGGTAATCATTTACATGGATTACATCGCCTGTTATGACAATATCGTTTTGGGCTTCATAGGTCATAAAATCCTTAACAAAAAAGTCCAGTTTTTGTGCAGGTGCTGCTTGAGCAAACATAGGTCCCGTGAAAGCTGCCATCATTAGGAACGAAGCTAAAACTATTAGTAATTTGCTGTTCTTCATTAACTTTCTCGCCTCCAAGTAACATAATAGTTAGTTACATTGCCCATTTCTCTCAAAAATATAAAAAGGTTTTTGTCATAAGTAGAAATTATTTTGTCTAAATATAAAATATTTAGTAATAATACAAAAATAAGCCTCAAAATTCTGACAAAAATCGTTGAACTTGTAAAATTTACTTCTGAATAATTTCTGACCTAAATTATGAGCTGTCCAAAAATTAGAGTATAATTACCTTTTTCTTGATATTTTATCGCATAAGAATTATATAGTGTTGTTGAATAAATCTTGAGCTAGTGTAAAAGGTGAAATGTAATATGAAAGGTGTTGTAGTATATGACTCATATTATGGTAATACCAAACTTGTTGCTGAAGCAGTCATTGAACAGCTCAAGATGGAAGGATATGAAACTGAGATCAGAAGTATTAAGGATAAATATCCTGCATCTCCTTATGGTGATATCCTATTCCTAGGTTCACCTATTAGATTAGGTTCAGTCACACGAAAGATGAAAAAATATCTAAAGAAGCTCGATAAAAATGAATGGAAGGATAAGCCATTTATCATCTTCACAACAATTTTGATGCAACCTGAAAACGCAACAGATGCCCAAATCCAGAGTCGCGAAAAATATGATATTGCAGCTGGTAAGAAGTTCTGTGAGTTAGTAAAGGCAGAAGGATTGAAAGCAGTTGAAGAACACCTCTGGGTGGATGTAAAGGATATTAAAGGTCCTCTCGTTGATTCAGCTATTGATAAAACAAAACAATTCACTCAAGATATTCTTAAAAAAGTAATTTAAAATGAAAGTAAAAACCAAATTACTTTCATTTAAAAAAAATTGATACTACTTAACTCATCTTTTAACTCATGAAGAGAGCTTGATAAAGATTTAAACAGAATCACTAATTGAAATATTTAATTAATTCATATTATTCTAGTTAATAAAGCTAAAAACGGATGATTATAGAAAAGATGGGTAAAACAATTATAATTAATGCAGACAGAAAAAAATAAGCAAATGGGTTAAGGAAATAAATAAAAGAAGAATTTGAATCCTCAATCAAATATTCAGAACATAGCTTATGCAGAATCGGATTTTTTCGAACCTTTACTGCCAGGGTATGAAATTGAGCCTCGAGATGTGGATATTCATGAAGATTCGTCCTATGTGAAAAAAACAGTTCATAAAAAAACTGATTCTGAGGATGATGATTTAGCGATATTTTCTCTATTAAACCAAAAGATCCCAATTAGTGATTCTCACTAGTAATGATCTATTAAAGCATCAATTTACTGAAAAAAGCAGATGAAGTAGTTGATATTGCTCTCTCATTGAATCCTCAAGAGTTGGATGAATTAACGATAATAGTTTCCAATATTTGGAGAAAAGAATGTTTACAGGAGGAATCAAACATTTCAAAAAAATCGGGTGAGATTTTCATCAATAAAAAACGAATCAGTGTTGCTGTTAGAACATTTAAAAATAATATCAAAATAGAACCTGGTGTAAAGCAGAATTGGTTAAATCTAACAATAGCTTGTAGAGGAGTTGTGAGATCGATAGAGCTATACAAGCAGAAATAAAAGCAAAAGGTTTGAAATAATTACCAAAAAACTAATCTTGGGAAATCAATGAAGGAATCATTAATTTTAACCATTATAAATTACTTTTAATGAAATTATAATTAAGCTAGGTTAAACAAGAAATTCTATTCTATAAAAGATAATATTCCCATTACCAATGTTGATAAATATAATCAACAAAATAATTAAATAATTTAA
>JAEORJ010000113.1 GCA_016840945.1 Candidatus Gerdarchaeota archaeon | reverse complement strand
GATAATCTAATCCTAATGTGGCAACTGTTAGGGTTTGATGATCCACAACAAGAAAATGTCTATTATTTGAAAATGAATAATAATTTGGAAATCATCGTTCAACCAAAAATTATTCACATATATACTCATAGTGGTTATACAAATACCTACTCAGATTCACTTATCAAGTCATATTTCTTGGATAGCAATGATTCACTACATATATTATTTGCAGGTAATCATTATTATGTTTTAACTAATACTGGAGAGCTCAAAGCCAGTATTAGCATACCTGGGGAATTAGGATCGGTTGAGAGATTACTACTAGATAATGAAGAAAATGTATTAGCTTTATGCGAAAATAGCAATACAGATGAAATAAATAGTATAAAATATACTATCGACGAAACAACCATCATTGAATTAAGTAGAAACCTCCTTTTTAACACCACGGAAAAACTTGTTGAATTTATTACCATGTTAAATATTGGGAATAGCTCTTATTTTCTTTGGAGTTATAGCAACGGAACACATATGACTTATAGCGAATCATATCAGATTAATTTGAATGGAAGTTTAGGTGATCCAGTAATTTTGAGTCACTATTTTTTCATGTGGGAATCACTGTGCTTGAATTCCACCCATATTGCATCAATTTATGTCTTGTATACACTAAATGGGGACGCTGAAATTTATTATATGCTCTACGATCCAATGCAATGGCAAACATTTTACTACAGAACTTTACTTATTAGATATCAAGAAAATAGAAATTATCTCTATAGCCCAATGGTTTATGGTTTTAATATTATCCAAGATAAAGAATCACAATTTATACTGTCATGGTTCGTAAATGATGGTCGGAATGAGTTTCAAATAATTCTTTGGAAATGCACTTACAATGGAACAACACCGCTGCCTTTAGTAATAGTTGCTCCTGAAGAAGATAGAGAAATAAATAGTACAGTAGTTATCGCTTATCCCAAATTATCATTGATGATTTTAATTTTTATAATGACAGATGTAACCATTAAACTGCTGAAGCGAAAAAAGAGAATTGAAGACATAAATAATAACTTTAAATCAGTTTAAATCAAAAAATTAGTTGGTGGACCCACACGGATTTGAACCACGGACCATTATTAAATTTATTTAAATATTTATCAAATAGGAAAATTATAAATTTAAAAAATATTAGAATTTAATATAATTTAATCAAATAAATCAAAACCCGATTAAAATTCAATCATTTTACTTTGCTAGTGAATAACTCAGCAATCAATCTTTAGTATGTGCAAGGTCATAATCTAAATATTATTTAAATAGCAATAAGCAAATCAATAAATTGATAAAAATCTTTAATTTTCTATAAAAATTATTTTCAAATTTGAATAAAAATTTATGAATTCATAAGATTAATTGTAATTGGCAGTGGAAATGTCTAAACATGAATCTATATTAACTGAAATAGATCATGATTCTACAAAAATAAAACATAACTATGTAAATAAGAAGCGATTTCGCAACTCTATATTGATTTTTCTCTTCATAAATTTATTCTGGCTTTTATTCCGAACAGGAACAAAGCCATCTCGTATTGTTTATCCTTGTCAAAGAGCTGCAACTCAAAATATTGCAATTGCATTAAGTTCACTTATACCATTTCTTTCATTTACTGTTTTTTCAACTAAAAAACAGGAATGGTTAGCAACTATCAAAACATTTCTTCTAGTTTTTCTTATAATTTCACCTTTTTGTGGAGGACTAATACTTCAAAAAACAAGGTCTTCTACTAATGTTGGATTAGAGATAAATCCCTATATATCAAGCTCTGAATTTACTTCTGATATTTTCGTTGTTAATGGACCAAAAATTGCTCATATAAATGATTTGTTAGAACTAATGGGTTCACATGATTTGAAATTTTATAGATCTTTAACAGATGGATTAATTCAAGGTCCAAACGGATTAATAGCTTCTAATGATATAATTTTAATAAAAAATAATTGCCAGTGGGAACAACGTGGTGGAACAAATACTGATGTATTAAAAGAACTTATTCAAACTATTGTTGATCATCCTGATGGATTTACTGGTGAAATTGTAATAGCTGATAATGGTCAAGGAAGAGGAAGAATGAATTGGGGGCAAGCTAATGCCATAAATCGTAGTCAATCTATTCAAACTGTAGCTAATTTCTTTTCACAAAACTATAAAGTTTCGACTTTTCTATTTGATACAATTAGATTCGTAAAAGTTAATGAGTACTCAGACGGAAATATGGATGATGGTTATATTGTCTATGATTCTGCTGATCCTGAAAGTGGAGTTTTTGTTTCCTATCCTAAATTTAATACAACCTATGGAACTTTAATCAGTTTTAAAAATGGCATTTGGAATGGCACTAATTATGAACAGAGATTAAAAATCATTAATGTTCCAGTTTTAAAATCTCACAGTAATTATGGTGTGACTGCTTCAATGAAACATTATATGGGCGTTCAAACTCAAGGACTTGCTAATGGTCATGATACAATTGCAACTGGTAGTATGGGAACTCTAATGGCGGAACTAGGTTTACCTACTCTTAATATCATTGATGCTATTTGGATCAATGCAAATCCAGCACCTTCATTGGGAAATGGTCCTTCGACGAGTTATGGTGAAGCTACAAATGTTAGTGTTTTAATGGCTGGTTTAGATCCTATTGCACTTGATTATTGGGCTGCAAAACATATACTTCTGCAAGCAGCTAATCTTTTAGGGGAATCTGGAATACATACTTTAGATCCAGATAATACAGAACGAAGTGGATTAACTGAAGCATTTGGTGTTTGGTTGGAACGCTCAAAAGATGAACTCATACAAGCTGGTTATAATGTAACTTCAAATGAAGAAGAAATGAATGTTTATGCAAATACACTTGATCTAATAATTGGACCATCTGAAACTAGTAGACTCTGGTTGTGGGTTGGTTTAAGCAGTTCATGTGGTGTAGCACTTATCACTGGGATAATATTTTCAATCCGATTCATTATTAAAAAAAGAAAAAAATAAATCTTCAAAATTAAACTAAAGAAATCTTGAGATTATTTTTAAAATCAATTGGTGGATCTGTGAGAATTTGTAATTATTAGGAACAAATATTTACTTCTCAATTTTTTCTTTCTAGATTGCATTATATATCATTACCATTTTGATAGTTTAATAACTATTTCAGTATATAATAAATTACATAGTAAATGTTTTTTTATCTCTGTGCTGATCAGACTGGTCACCATCAGATGGTTTTATTCGTACCCTTACAGTTTTTCCAATATTATGAACATCATATTCAAGATTAAAAATCATTGAAACTTTGTCTTTCTTGATATCAAGAAAATCAATAGTTTTCGATTGGATTTTATCACCATTATACTTAACTTCTGCAGTAAGACTATATTTTGGAAACAAATCAGTATATCCAATTTCTTCATAAATTAACCAATAAATCACTTTTAATAATCCCCCACATGTATCAATCGACATATGATCAGCATTAGAACACAACACCATATTAAGAGTAAATCCATAATCAATAAGAAGTTCAAATCTCTTTTTTTGGCGGTTACTACTAGAAGGGGTAACTAATGATGTTGGGAATGTAGATGTTGAACTTACACCCTCATAAGGTTTGAAACTTTCTATTTCAACTCCTTCACATTTGACTCCTAATCTTTCATCTCTGCTTACTTTTCTACCGGTAATCCAGTTATAGTTATACCAATTAACATTAATATTTGTATATTCTAAATCAGGTTGTTCGCCAATTTCATGGTCTCGTATTGCAGGATGTCCACATTGATGAACTCCCGCTTTCTCAGTAACTTGATAAAAATTCTTGAGTTTAATTACGTTGTCATAGAAGATTTTAGCTTCATCCGAATTTTCACTTGGATCATCTTGATACGCTTTAAAATGACATGCAGTTGGAGCTGTTGCATGGCAACTCATATCAACACCTATGAATAAATCTACCTTGATATCTTTATTATTTAATTCCTTAGCTACAGCATGAAGGACACATCCACCCATACTTTTTCCAACAAGAATAATTTTAGGGTGATGTCCAAGATCTTTCATTTGGTTAAATATTTCAATGATTTTATCTCGGATTTTATTTATCCATCTTGCTTTTTGGTCTATTAAGGGATTTCCATGACCAATGAACAATCTCCTACGAAGAATAGGATTAGCTGAAACAATTTCAGCAATTTCAGAAATCTTCTCATCAGTTCCAACTGATCCTCCTAATGTTATAAGTATAATATTATTGTCATTATTAAAATCAGACCATTTTAGGGTACCCATATTTCACCCTCCAAATAAAAGATAAATTCTATGTTTTTTACTTATTTCTACTTAAAAACAGGAATTGTTAAAGGCAAAATTTGAATTCTTAATACATGCAAATCTATTGGAATATAATATGATTAAGGTTAGCTTTTAATAAAAAAATAGTTGGTTGGCCTACCGTGGATTCGAACCAATGACTTCTTAATTGATAATGAATAAAAGTGACTTGTACTTAAATAAATCCTATTAAATTAAGTTCAATACTAATTTTATTGAGGGAGATTATTATATGAATGCAGAAGCAATTACTCTTTTAAAAATAGAATAATAAATGTCTTTTACAACATAAATATTATTGAGGAAAATATCCAAAAATAAATTATAAAGAAATTCTGGGTTGGTCTTCTTGTTTTTTTAATTCATGTTTCTTTTCAAGTATTTTAATCTCTTCTAATTTTCTTGTTTTTACTTTTTTCATTTTATTATAACTGAAAAGTGAATAATTATAGGCAATTCGTATCGCGACAAAATTTATAATATTAAAGAACAATTTAATTTAAGAAATAATTTTTAATTATTTTACGGGGGAAAATTAGATGCGAAAAAAAGGCATATTTCTTATATTTATTACATTTTTGTTTATGAGTAGTATTACAACATTAAATGGGGCTGTGAATGAAGAGCCTGGACCAATAACTCCTGATGCAATGGGTGCAACGAAATATTGGAGTTACCAAACAGGTGATGATGTTGAGTCATCTCCTTTAATTATGGATTTGGACGGAGATGGGACAGTAGAAATTGTCGTTGGATCAAACGATGACAAAGTTTACTGCCTGAACGAATCCGGTGGTTTGGCGTGGAGCTATACAACAGGTGGTAATGTTCATTCTTCACCCGCTGCAGCGGATTTAGATAGAGATGGTACCTTAGAAGTGCTGATAGGATCAGCTGATAGTAAGCTGTACTGTTTCAGCCATTTAGGTACCGTAGAGTGGAGCTATACAACAGGTGGAGCGGTCTATTCTTCTCCTGCGATAGCTGACTTGGATGATGACGGATCACTCGAAGTAATCGTGGGATCAGATGATAATTATCTTTATTGCTTTAACAAGAGCGGTACAGTAGAGTGGAGTAAAGACTTACATGACGATGTTCGTTCTTCTCCTACAGCTGCTGATTTAGACGGAGATGGGACAATGGAAGTAATTGTAGGATCTAATGATAACAATGTTTACTGCTTTTCCCATACAGGCGCTCCCGAGTGGATGCCGTGCCCAACAAGTGATGATATTGTTTCCACTCCTGCAGTAGGTGATTTAGATGATGATGGAACATTGGAAATGATCGTGAGATCAGATGATCAGTATCTCTACTGCATTTCCCACGCTGGAACATGGGAGTGGAGCGCATCTTTACTCGCTGTTTATTCTTCACCTCTGGTAGCTGACTTCGATAATGATGGGTATCTTGAAGTTTTTATTGGATGCACTGATGGCATGTTATCATATTTCGCATGTCTTGACGATACAGGATCAGCAGAATGGTCAACAACTGGAATTTCGATGTTGATTACCTCAGCTGTAGCAGCTGATTTAGATGGAGATGGGACTCTCGTAATAATTTTAGGATCTTCTCTCGGTATCAGTTGCTTAAGCCATACAGGAAGTTCTGAGTGGATTTACTTTTCAATTGGTACTGTTTATTCGTCACCAGCAGTAGTTGACATAAATAATGATGGGATACTCGAAATTGTCGCGGGATCAAATAATAACAATATCACTTGCTTGAGTTTAACAGACGTCTCTTCTTCTGGCGACCAGCAATGGTATTGTCACCAGGGATCCATTTTCCATGTTGGCCAAATGGACTCTGATAGTGATTATCTCGATGATGCAACTGAAGATTTTTACGGGACAAATCCAAGTGACAATGATACAGATTCGGATGACCTAGAAGATGGTGAAGAAATAATTCGTTATGGAACAGATCCAATTGATGATGATACTGACGGGGAAGGCTTAATGGATGGAGAAGAAGTACTGATTTATGGAACGGATCCAAACCTTACTGATACAGATTTAGACGGTTTAGATGACTTAGAAGAAGTTACAATTGGAACAGACGGTTATATTACGGATCCATTAGATTGGGATTCAGACGATGATTATATAAGTGACTACGAAGAAGTCAATCTTGGTGTTGATGGATATATCACGAATCCGAATGATTCAGATACGGATGACGATGGACTCCCTGATTTCGAAGAGGTAGCTATTGGAGTTGATGGTTATCTAACTGATCCCACAGATCCAGATACAGATGATGATGACCTCAATGATGGAGAAGAATATATCTACTGGACAAACCCTCTTGACCCGGACACAGATGATGATGGATTAAATGATTTTGAAGAAATAACTTTAGGGGTAGATGGTTACATTACTAATCAACTCGATTCAGATTCAGACGATGATGGTTTGAACGATGGTGATGAGTACATTGCAGGAACTGATCCTTGGGATTCAGATTCCGACGATGATGGATTAGACGATAATGAAGAAGTAACAGTAGGTTCAGATGGCTATATTACTGATCCAAATGACCCTGATACTGATTCTGATGGAATAAATGATTACCAAGAGTCTATTCCAGGAACTGATGGTTATATTACTAATCCAACTTCAGCTGATACTGATTCTGATGGCATTGATGATAATGATGAACCAACCTATAGCACTGACCCTACAGATGACGATTCAGATGACGACGGCATTTTGGACGGAGAAGAAGTAATCCCAGGAGTGGATGGTTATGTCACTGATCCGTTAGATGACGATTCTGACGATGATGATTTAACAGACGGGTACGAAACCGGAACTAGTCTTACCGATCCCACAGATCCTGATTCTGACGATGATGGCTTAGAAGACGGAGAGGAATTAGTATTAGGTGTAGATGGTTACATAACCGATCCGTTAGATGCTGATTCTGATGACGATGGTCTCGATGATGGAGAAGAATTTGCAGAAGGAACTAATCCAAATTCAGCTGACACCGATTCTGATGGTCTTGATGATTTAGAAGAAACAATTTTAGGGATAGATGGTTATATAACGAATGCTACTAACAGTGATAGTGATTATGATGGATTGAACGATGGGGATGAGTACACTGAAGGAACCGATCCTTGGGATGAAGATAGCGATGATGACCTATTTTCTGATGGGGAAGAAGTTACTGCAGGAACAGATCCTAATAACGCATCTGATTTTCCAGATATGGATGAAGATTTCGATTCTGATGGGTTAACTAATGGTGAAGAAGTTCTCACTTATGGTACAAATCCAACACTAAACGATACTGATGCAGACGGTTTGATGGATGGGTACGAGGTGCTCACTTCTGGCACAGATCCAATTGATCCCGATACTGATTCAGATGGTTTGAATGATGGCGAAGAGTTATCTGTCTACTCTACTGATCCTTTAGATTCCGATTCTGATGACGATAATTTAACTGATGGTGCAGAGGTTCACACTTACTTAACTGACCCGAATGATACAGATTCGGATGATGACGGATTGGATGATGACGAAGAAGTGACCCCTGGTTTGGATGGGTATGTGACATTACCTAATAATCCCGATACTGATTCCGATGGTATGCCTGATGGTTGGGAAGTAGATAACGATCTTAATCCACTCATAGATGATGCAGATGTAGACTCTGATTCTGATGATTTATCTAATTACAATGAATATCTCGAAGGAACTGATCCTCAAGATTCAGACACAGATAACGATGGCATGACGGATGGTTATGAAGTAACATATAACCTTTCACCTTTACTAGATGATGCTGATGAAGATCCTGATAATGATAATTTATCGAATCTTGAAGAATTTATTGAAGGAACTAATCCACGTGATGCTGATACCGATGGTGACGCTATGCCTGATGACTGGGAAGTATTGTATGGCTTGAATCCTCTTGTGGATGATTCTGATAATGATGCTGATTCCGACGGTTTGACAAACATCGCTGAATACAATCATGGAACAAATCCTATTGTTGCTGATACAGATCACGATGGCTTTAGTGATAAAGAAGAAGTTGATGCTGGAACAGATCCTCTTGATGGCGAAGATCATCCGTTTAATCTTGAAAAATGGAAACTTTATATCGCGATTGGTGGTGGTATTCTAGGTGGAATAGTTTCTTTCATTACAATTATTAACTTAATCAAAAAGCGATCCAAGAAAAAGGGAAAGGAAAAAGAAGAAGAAGAGGATGATGACACGAGATTTCGATAGTTGTAATTTGAATCATTAATTTGAATACTATTATTGTCGAAGTTTTACTTCGACTTATTCTTTCTTTTTTTGTAATTCTAATTAGAATTCTAAGAAAAAATGTTTGATGGACTCACGCGAATTTAAATTTATTAGAACCAAATTATTTCTCTTCAACTATTTTTATTTTTGTCGCGGGATAATATTAATAAATATTGGTTACTAATGGTATTTTAGTTTAATTTTTTGAGGGATGGGAAATATGAGTACAACTGATAAAACACCTGAACAAGGTTTAGAGCAGCTTATTGGTGAAGCAGATAAATTACAAACAAATGATAAATTTACGAAAGCAACATTCGGTATAAAGGTTGAATGTGAACTAATACTAAATGGTAAACATACACTTTCCGAAGCACCACATGAAGTCAAGCTCGAATGGAAGATTATAATGAATGTTTCTTTTGAAAATAAAATTAGTAAAGAATCAAAGAAACAATTATGAAATAACTTTTTTCAAAGCTAAAGAAGTTGTGTGCTAATATTGTCAGGATTTACAATAAATGTAATTAAGAATCCAAAGGATGAAGTAGATCAAACATGTTGGAATCTGATAAAAAATCTTAACGATTTATTAAAAATTGGTTTTGAAGAAGACGAACTAGCTATTCAAAGTAGGAATGAAAAATTATGGTTACCAGGAGAATTATTCCAGAAATATCCGTTAAAAAAATGTGACAGCGATATTTTTTGGGAGAGATTTTACTTTAGATTAGTTTGTTTAGCTTCTCCAATTAAATTTAAAAACAATAGAATTGACATTGATAATTTTAAGAAAAGCTATAATGAATGGACAAATAAGAATAAAGGTTATGATTTACAATCACTCGATCTAATATATTTTATAGATATGTTTGATTTGATTGAACTAAAGAAATCTGAATATGATGTTTTTGATAAAGTAGAACCAGCAACTGAAGCATTACTTAAAAAAGAAATAATTGATGTCGAAAAAACATTATATGAGTCACAAAAAAGCATTCTACCGTTTACAGTACCAACACCATTGGTTACTTCAGAAGGACATTTCTACAAAGCTATCTTTCAAGCCATATATAGGATTACAATGTGTAGAGATTACAAATATCTCGAAATGAGAAGAGATGTATTAGATGAGATTAAATTTAGTGAATTAGGTAGATATGGTAAATTTCGCGCTCGATTACAAGAGGAATCAAATAAAATTGCTAAAGCCCTTGGAAGAACTGAAGTTAATCAATTTAATTTAGTAGAAATAACCGTAGAATTTGGTTTGATTATCCAAGCTTTAGCTGAAGCAAAGGTTCGATTAAAATTTGTACGAGGTTCTGATGGCAAGTTTGCTAGAGTTAATGATGAAGATGATGAATAGCTAGATCAATAAATCTAGATATAAATAATAAAAAGTAAATCTCCTTTGATTAACATAAAATACAAGTTAAAACAATTCCTATGTCTATCTTTAACCATATACAGAATCAATTGGTGGGCCCGGCATGATTCGAATTCGCGGAAGGTGGTTCACAACCAAGCCGTTCTCACGCGACCTCCCGGTTATCAGCCGAGCGCGCTAACCAAGCTTAGCATGATTTGGATTCCTCCATAATCATTGTGCCACGGGCCCAATGTTGAGTTAATATTAAACTCGGTTCTTTTCAGATTTTTTTTATTTAAAAAAGTTTACTATGAGGTGATTTTTCCTTTTCACCTCAACTGTTTCGCTTTTGATTTCTCCTTTTGAGCACTACTATTATCGGTATTACTACTCCTAGTATCCAATATGGTATTGTCGCACTGTTTATTATCGTTTCCCACTTCATTTGTAATATTAGTAAACCATAAGTGTGCATTGAGACAAATATTAGATCATCTTGTATTTCAACACCTATTATATCATCTGTTTGATATTCGGTTATTTTGACAATATTTTCTATATTGGATATATTTAGTACTAGTAAACCGTTTTCATCATTAGCTAAGAATGCTAGGTCATCAACTATTTCCACATCAAATATTCCATGTGACCCAGTACTATAATTACTTGCTAATACTGGCGAATCGATAATACTGACATCCAGCACCACCAAACCAGAGGCATCTGATAAGAATACCCTATCATCGACTTTCTCAAAATTAAACGAATATCCTAATTGATCATAATGAGCTATCTCATTTATGTTGTTTAAATCAGAGACATTTAATATTTTAAATCCCTCATCTAAGCAAGAAGTATAGCATATTTCATTCTCGACAAAGAATCGTATAAATTGATTGCTACCGTCTCTATATTCAACTATTTCTTGTGGATTTGAGGAGTCACTGACATTAATAACTTTCATTGACCAATCCGAAATTGAATCATGCCATTCTGCCACGTATGCTATGTTATCTTTTACGAACACTCCATCCATTTCTCCATATCCATCATCTTCAATTGCTCCTAATTTAACAATGGAAGCAGGATTGCTAATATTATAGATTTCGAGTCCTTCATAATGATCGGCTAGGTATAGCAGATTACCAACTTTGAACATTTCATGAGGTATCCCCCCGTCATCGAAGTAACTTAAGTAAACGGGATTTGCTGGATCTGTTATGTTATAGAATCTCAACCCTCCTATCATATCCATTACAATTAATAACTCACCTTCAGCTATTGTTTGAAAAGTATCCCCACCAGTACTTTCTATGTGTGTTATCTCCTCTAAAACTAAGGTATTCTCTGTGTTAGTATTACCTAAAGTCATAGTCGAATTCAAAGTTAAAATACTTAATAATATAATTAAAAGGAATTGTTTTTTCATTCCCTCATATAAGCCCATCAATATCACACTAAGTTACTAATTATACTCTTTTCTTAAACTTCACCAATAATCTTGATTAATTACTAGAAAGTTTTCTTTTTCGCAATTAAGAGTCTTCTAAATGCCTTTATAGCTTGTTCGTCAAGGTATAAAACGAATCCTTATAGGTGTTTTAATGAATAACAACAAAAATAACCACATAAAAGTAAGAAATCAAGGATCTCTTATGTATAAGGGCTTTACATTCAACTATGCTATTCTTTCTACAAAACATTTCCCAGCTTTACAACAGGATATTGACCAATTAGACAATGCTGGTAAGCTTGGTCATCATAAACAATATCGTGAATATATTGATTCTATGGCTTTCAAACTTCCTGATGATTTTCCCGATGCTAAGTATGTTATTGTTCTCGCTCGAGAGGATAAGTTAGCCTTAGTTAATTTCAGCTATAAAGGGAAGGACCATGAGATAATGATTCCCCCCGGCTATTACGAATCTGGTTTAAAGAATGAAGATTTGATAACTCTTATCCAGAATGAGATTATTCAAGATTCTAATTATCGCGTTGAGCGAGCTAAAGGATTACATTTAAAATTACTTGCTGTTCGAAGCAATCTAGCTAGATACGGTCGTAACAATATTAGTTATTCATCCGGTTTAGGTAGTTTTCTAGCATTAAGTGCTTATTATACCGATTTTGACTTTCAAGACGATTCTCTCTTTGAGAAGAAATTTCTGGACGAATGCACTGGTTGCCAAATTTGCATGAAAGCGTGTCCCAATAATTGTATCACTGATGAAAATTTAGTAATCAATGCTGATAAATGCATCACCCTATATAATGAATTAGAAGGCGAATTCCCCGAATGGATGAATCAAAAGGATCATAACGCTTTATTTGGTTGCATGAAATGTCAAATGTTTTGCCCAGCTAATAAGCAAGTTATGAAAGATCCTATCCGATTTGAAAATATAACTGAGGAAGAAACAGAAATCCTACTCAAAGGTCAAGGAGATAATAGTGAATTAGAAACAATTGGCAAGAAACTCCATTTGCCATTAGTAACTAATTTAAATTATTATCAACCTGTTATCAAACGCAATTTGAGTGCATTATTGGATTAATTCCTTCCTTTTCTTTCTCTTTTTATAGACACATATTGAGACTTCGTAGTGTGAGTTCTCCTTTTTAAATTGATTATCAATGTTCGAAATGGTGTTATATAATTGGAAAACAAAGGATCAACTCGATTTAAACCAAAAATGATGGATCTCTATCTTATGCCTGATGTGCGTGCTTCTAAGACTAATCCTGATGGTTCCTTAGTTCTTTATGGTGTTCTCTCTAAGAATTTAAGGGATAATCGCTTTGAACAACATTTGTATATTTATGATATAAGTCATGATGTACATAATCGTTTATCTCAATTTGATTATGCTTTTAATACAAGCTGGTTATCTAATGATACCATAGCTTTTCTTGCTGAAGATAAAAATAATGAGCTCCAAATTTTCATTTATAACAAATTAATTGGTGATGCTCAACAAATAACATTTCATCCTGGTGGTGTTAATTCGTATCAACCCTTCCATGATGGTTTCGTCTTTATCACAAGAAATCCTGATTTGAATCAAAATAAGAAATTTGGTAATTTCATTCATTTTGAAGAAGAACCAAGTAAATCAGCATTATATTATACATCAATTACCAAAGCGTTGGAGTACAAGCAAAACCTCGATCAATCAATGCCTAATGATTCTAATCAACCACAAGTTCCTGTAATTGAAATCAGTAAATTATTGAAGAAACAACTAGCAATTAAAATTATCAAAACTCATACAAAAACAAATTCTATTCTAATTCAATGTCAATCTAAAGATGATTTGCAATTTGAGCTTGAAAGATTTTATTTCAAAATCGATATTGATTCCAATGTCGCTTTGGATGCATTTCTTTCTTCAAATAACTCTTTTGATATCAATAATTTCGGAGCAATTACAGAGTTACTACTGCCAAAAGGCTCCACCATTCGTGATTTCTCTCCAGATGGGCAGAAATTACTTATTTCTTACCCAGAGCGTGATGTTAAACAATACACTCAGAATGATCTTTGGATATTAGATTTAGATAAGGCAAAAGATCATTTTGGTAAATCAGATTTGAAGGATTTTATCAAATGCATAACCAAAGATTTTGATTTTGAACCATTGTGTGTTTCTTGGTCTAAGCAAGGCATAATTGTTTCTCATTGGGATGAAAGTACAGGTAAATTT
The DNA here is from genome assembly GCA_016840945.1 of Candidatus Gerdarchaeota archaeon. The sequence goes on along the minus strand of JAEORJ010000113.1, from coordinate 3,843 downwards.
GTTTTAATTTCTGAAAATGGAAAAATCATCCCATTAGATATGCAAGGTTTGTCTTATGACAATAGTTGGTTTACCATCAATGATGCTGGTTATTTAACATTTGAAGGTGGTTCTTCCAATAAAATCTCTGATTCGTATATGGCCCAAATTAACAATGGTAACGTTGTTTCAATTACGAACATCACTAATCAATCAACCAAGTACAATAACTGGGATTTTGGTTCAATCGAATCCATTCGCTGGAAAAGTAAGGATGGAACTGAAATTGAAGGTGTTCTCCGGAAGCCGTCAAATTTTAATCCTAAAAAGAAATATCCATTAATTTTCCACATCCATGGTGGTCCTGCAGCTTCTTCCCCTAATATCCTTCTAAGTTCAAATGATAGGAATTATTATCCAACTATTCAATTTTCACATGAAGAAATTTTGATTCTTATGCCAAATTATCGAAATTCACTAGGAAGAGGTCAATGGTTTACAGAACTTGGTGTTGATAATTTAGGTATTGGTGAAATGTGGGATATTGAATCGGCTATTGATTATTTATCTCAACAAGGCTTTGTTGATGAAACCAAAATTGGTGCAATGGGTTGGAGCCAAGGTGGTTTTATCTCCGCTTTTCTAGGTATGCACTCAAGCCGTTTTAAAGCTGTAAGTTGTGGTGCTAGTGTCAGTAGCTGGTATACTTACTATATAAGTTCTGATATTCGTCATAGTTTGAATATTTCTGGTAATCCAACTGAGCCAGGTATGCTTGAGATTTATTCTAAAACTGCTCCTATTAGCGGACTCTCAAATGCAAAAACTCCAATGCTCCTACAACATGGTGAAAATGACGCTAGAATATCAGTTGTAAGTGCTCATGAATTACATCGTTCTTTGAAAGACAAAGGTATTCAAACCGATCTTTTCATCTATCCAAATATGGGTCATGGTTTCAATAAACCTCGAGAAGTTTATGCTGCAATGATTCAAAATTACCGCTGGTTCATGCATCACTTCTATGGGCATGAATTAGATTATTTGAAAGATGACGCTGAAGTATAGATTTCAGCTCGTCTTTTTTCTTTTTCATCATTTTCTCTAGCCTTTTCCAAACCTTTTTATCATGTTCAATACTAATTTATTCTAGACAACGGAATGTTTTGGATTATTTGATTGTTAATAGCTAGGAATATCTCACTAGTTTATTATCATTCAGTAATCAAACGAAAATCAAATGGATTTTCAACATTTCTGGCTTGTCATAATCAAATGAGGTATAGCTATGAAAGAAGCTCGTATGAGCATACTTAACAAGATAGCAGAAGGTAAAATTTCTGCTGAAGAAGGCCAGAAACTCCTTGAGGAGTTAGATGACGAATTTTCAGATAGTAGATCTTCACGATCTTATTCCTCTGATTTCGGTTTTGTTTCTCTTAGAAACTTTGATCAAATAGCAGCTAATATTGGCAATGCTATTAAACCTGAAACTTTACTCGCTCTTAGAGAGATGGTTCAAAAAGAAGGACTTACTCACGATGAGCTTAAGGGACTTATTTTACAGAAAGTTGATCCAGCCCACATTAAAAATTTGGCTCGATTGGGTTATAAGAACTTATCAGATGATGATTTGTATAGTTTCTTAATTTTTGGCGTCCAACCTGAATATATCCAACAACTTCAAAAACGAGGTTACAAAGATCTCCCAGAATCCCAGTTAATTAAAATGGGCATTCATAATGTTACTATTGAGTACATTGATGATCTCAATTCAATGGGTTATTCAGATATTTCAGCGAATAAATTAGTTGAAATGCGTATCCACGGTGTTACCCCTGATTATATTTCTGCGTTTAAAGGCATGGCCTTGGATTTATCCATTAATCAAATCATTCGTTTTAGAATATTTGGTGTAAATATTGATTTTATTCAAGATTTGCAGAAATTAGGTTTTACTGATTTATCAGCTAATCAATTAGTTGAATTAACTAAACATGGAGTAACTATTGATTATATTACTTCTATCTCTCCTTATTTTAATGAGGACTTAACAATTGGTCAGCTTGTAAAAATGAGAATCCATGGTGTATCAGAATCTTTCGTAAAAGGAATGATTAGTCAGGGTTTTGAAAATCTATCAGCCAATCGCTTAGTAGAATTTCGTATACACAATGTCACACCAGAGTTTATCAAACAAATATCTGAAGCTGGATTTGGTGAATTATCAGCCAATCAATTAGTAGAGTTAAGAATTCATAATGTCAATCCTGATTTTATTGCTAAAATTAGACAACTTGGTTTTGAAGATATTACTTTACAAAGATTAATGGAATTCTCTATTCATGGTGTTAGCCCTGATTACATAATAAGCATACGAGGATTGGGTTACCCTGATATATCAGCTCAAGAATTGGTTGAATTTCGAATTCATGGTATAACAGAGGAATTTATCGAAAAATTGAATGCAAAAGGAGCAAAGAATCTTACTCCTAGAAAATTAGTTAATGCTAAAATCCATGGGGTATTAGATTTCTTTGAATGATTGGTAATATCAATTTTGGTTTTACCTTTCTTCTTTTTCTATTTTCAGCTAAAGTGTTTTTAACTTTTGATTTCTATTTCTTATTACAAGAATTGGTACCACAATTGCTACATTCTAAACCTTAATATAATTTATCTACAAACTAAAGTTTAAAATAACACTATACTATCAATCATATTGTTCATTTAGAAAGCTAATTAAATAACAATGACAAAAACATTATGAGAATTGTAATATTAAACAGATGCGGGGAACAAAAATGTCACAAAATGAAGGCGGCGAAAAAGCCATAAATGCGATCTTGAAGCTCGTGCTCTTAGGAGACGGTGCAGTAGGAAAAACCACTCTTCGAAGACGTTTTCTCGGAGAAGGGTTTAAAGCAGGTTATTCTGCTACTATTGGTGCTGATTTCGCTATTAAAAGAATTAACTTGGAGAATTATCGTTTAACATTTCAAATCTGGGACCTTGCAGGACAACAAAGGTTTGCAGCTGTTCGAGAACTTTATTATCGTGGCTCTCGTGGTGCATTGTTAGTCTTTGATGTCACAAATCCTAGTTCATTTAATAATTTGCCACATTGGCTCGAGGAGCTTTGGAAGAAAGCTGGTCGAGTGCCTATGATTCTTTGTGGTAATAAAATTGATCTTCGTGAGGAAGTACCTAAAAGCATTCCCCCTGAATTAGGTCAAGAATATGCACGACGATTATCCGAAGCACTTGGTTATGAAGTTCCCTACATTGAAACAAGTGCTAAGACAGGTGAGAAAGTCAATGAAGCTTTCTTCTTATTAGGTTTAAGTATTATACGATCCGTAAAACAACCAAAGACGATTCTTGAATAATCGTCTCTTGTTTTTTCTTTTCTCTTCATTTTTGCTTCAATGCTTATATTAATTAGTGACTTTTTACTTGAAATAATTATAATTAAAGAAGTGACACTTTTCTTTATAAGAGTGTTAATTATCACAATAGCAAATTCTATATAGTAATAGCTAACAAATTACTGTTAGAACTTTGCTAAAATAGTCGTTAAATGGAGACGAATTTATCTTGAGCGAACCACAAAGGAAATCAGTTTACAAAATCGTTTTACTAGGTGATGGTGCTGTCGGTAAAACTAGCATTAGACAACAATACCTAGGAAAGGGTTTCAAAGAAGGATATTCCATGACCATCGGGGCTGATTTCTGCGTTAAAAGGGTAGAATTATCAACTATGGTTATTACTTTTCAGATATGGGATTTAGCAGGGCAACAGCGATTTGATGTTGTTCGTGAAGTTTATTATCGTGGAAGTAGTGGTGCATTGTTAGTTTTC